>JAWWPC010000129.1:0-25847 GCA_033851055.1 Kribbellaceae bacterium
ATACCGCAAACCCTGCGCCTCCCCCATAAACGCCTCCCCCACACCAGTCGACCAACCGAACACCGCCGCCAACTCCGCCGCCGCGAACTCCGCCACCGCCGGACACCCCACCCCGCCATACACCCGACCCCGCTCACCCCCAGGCAACGCCTCCTCATACCCAGCGCCATACCCGCCGCCATACCCGGTGTCGGTGACGGCACGCGGATCCGGACAACGGTCGGCGAACGCCAGTGCCACCTCGAGCTGGCGGGCCGCGGCGCGATCCTCCACCGCACGGAACTCGGCACCCGCGTCGAGCAACGCGCGGGTGTCAAGCTCAGACAAATCACCTTCGAACATGTGCTCGATTCTACTACACCACCACCGACCGTCGCCAACCGAACACCCCTTATCCACAACGGTAAATTGCCACATCCACGACAAGGACGGATACAACGTCGTCGTCGCACTCATTGCGGTCACATCGCCGGCGATGACGACCAAAATGCTGTCGCCGCTGCTGGTAGGCCAGTGCTGTCGCCGGTGCCGTGCCGTGCCCGTGCCGGTGCCGGTGCCAGTGCCGCTGCTAGTTGCTGGCGCTGTCGCCGGTCCAGGCGCCGGTGCTCTCGCTGTCGCCGGTCCAGACGCCCGCGCCTACCCACGGATACAGCACTGCCGCGGCTGCCCGGCATTGAGTTCGGGCCATGTCCCGCATCGGCCCTGGGTGGTTGCAGAACATAGCGAGCAGGGTGGCTGGGTTTAGAACTGAGGCGGCAGGCATGTTGGTGTAGTTCGGTCGCGATTGCGACTCGGAAACTCGGTGCGGCGAGCGAGACGTGGTCCGGCAGCGCATACTTGAATTCTGATGGAGTCTTATCGCGCGACGACGCGTCGTCACCTGTCCACGAGTCCCTTCAAGGCCCGCGTGCCTGACCCGATCAAGGTTTTCGAGGTTGGCGAGCGGGTGTCCCACGACAAGGAGGGGCTGGGACGGATCAGTTCGGTAGAGGGCGGCGCTGCGGTCGTCGTCGACTTCGGCGGCGGGAAACTGCTGCGGGTCGTCGCACCTTTCGCCAAGCTCCACACGCTCTGACACCGCCCTAGCTCTCACTGGCCGTCCCACCCCCTGAGCAGCCCCTGAGCAGATCTGGGATGGTCCCCTGCGTGGCTCTGATCGGATCTCGGATCCGATCAGAGCCGTGCCCCGAGGTCCGTGATCTCGAGATTCAGAGTTCGAGCAGCGTCTTGCCGACAGTGGCGCGCTTGCCGATGGCGGCATGCGCCGCGGCGGCCTGGTCGAGCGGGAATCTCTGCCCGATCAGCGGGCGCAACCTCCCTGCGACAGCTGCTGCCAACGCCTGTGCAGTGAGCTCCCTCAGCTCCGCCGGATTCGAGCGAGCCTGGATCAGTTGCACGCCGCGCTCCGCCGCTTCGTCCGGCGAGATGTCTGCCCAGCTCCCGCTGGCAAGGCCGTAGCTCAGCATCCGGCCGTCGCGTTCCAGCAACTCGAACGCCGCGCGCCCAACCGCTCCACCGACCCCGTCGAACACGACGTCCACGCCGCCGACCGCCTCCCGGACGCGCTGCTCCCAGCCGTCCACCCGATAGTCGATGGCCGCCTCGGCCCCCATTTCACGAACCAGTTCGATCTTGTGCGCGCCACCGGCCAACCCGACCACTCGCGCGCCGTCTGCCGCGGCGAGTTGGACCAGCAGAGTCCCCACGCCACCTGCAGCAGCCTCGACCAGGACCCGGTCGCCGGTCCGTATTCCCGCCGCGCGGACCAGCATCATCGCCGTACGACCGTCCGCCAACAGAGCGACTGCCTGGTCCAGGGCCAACTCGTCGGGCACGGGAACTAGCGCGGCCTCGTCAACGACGGCCTTCTCGGCGTATCCACCCGAGCCGCCCAGGCTGGCGACGACCCGACGGCCGAGCAGATCCCCATCGACGCCGTCCCCGACCGCCGCGACGGCGCCACCCACCCCGTTCCCAAGGATCATCGGCAGCTCAGCGGCGGACGGGCCGGCACCTGTCGCGCGGAACTGGGTCTCGATGAAGGTGATGTTCGCGAACTTCACCTCGATCAGCACCTGCCCCGTACCTGGCACTGGATCCGGTGCCTCGGCCGGGACCAGCACCTCGGGAGCACCGAACTCCTTCAACCAGACTGCGCGCATGCCATCCTCCACCGGATCGTTTGTCAGTCCGCTCATCCTGCAGCCTCAACACGCCTTGAGGTCAAGCAAGCGCAACAGCCAGCCGGTCCGCCCGGCGGCGAGACGCGGATATCAGCGCACCGAACCCGCGATCTGGGCCGCGCGGCGGGCGCGGAACACGTCCACCGGCCAGCAGGAGCTACCGCAGTACCGCACCATCTCCGGCCGGCCGTCGGCGCCGCGGGTGAACCCGACCCGCTCGCCGACCGGGCCGAAGCCGGCCCGCGGTACGACGACCAGGGTGTTCTCGTCGATCACCTGGAGATCGTCGTAGCTCGCGGTCGGGTCGTCCGCGGCGCTGTGGATGCCGACCAGCCGGCCACCGAGCAGCGCGATGTCCATGGCGCCCATCAGATTGGCGAAGCGGCCGGTGAAGCTGCGCAGGTCGATCCCGGCCGGAGCCGGCGGTACGTCGTGATCGGCGACCGCCAGGTTGAGCAGCTTCAGCACACCCTGCGCGAGTACGCCGGCCGGACCGCCGATGCAGTTGGTCAGCACCGAAACCACCAGCCGGTCGTGCGGATCGATGTAGGTGCGGGTGATGTGCCCCGGGTAGCCGCCGCTGTGCCCGACGACCTCGCGCGAACCGATCTTGGTCAGGTCCATGCCCAGCCCGTACCGGCCCTGCTCGGTGCCGTGGGCGGTGACCACCGACTCCTGTCGCTGGATCAGACGCTTGCTCGCGTCGGTGATCAGTTCCTCGTTGCCGAAGAAGTGCGCGGCGCCATACCGAGTCAGATCCGCCGCGGTCGAGTAGAACCCGGTGGCAGCCGCCATCCCCCGCGTGTCGACGTGGCCGATGGCCTCGCGCGGCTCGGCGCCGTCGAGCAGCCCGGTGTGCCCGGCGGCGTACTGGCTCGCACGGCTGGCGTCGTACTCGGGACCGGTGTCGGTCAGGCCGAGCTTCTCGACTATATGGCTGTTGACGTAGTCGTTGTAGGGCATGTCGCTGGCTGCCTCGATAGCGATGCCCAGCAAGGAGTAGCCAACGTTGGTGTACTTGAAGTGCTCGTTGGCGTCAAAGATCCGGCCGTGCTGCCGGCTCAGCGCGACCAGCTCCTCCTTGCTTGGGAACGGGTCCATCAGCTGCCAGAAGTCCTTGTCCACGCCGTCGCGGATGACACCGCCCTGATGGCCGAGCAGCTCCCGCAGGGTAACCCGGGCAATGGCGCTGTCGGCAAGCTCGGGCACCCACTGGCCGATCGGGTCATCGAGCCGAAGCCGGCCACGCTCGGCCAACTGCATGATCGCTGTCGCCGTGAAGGTCTTCGAGTGGGAGGCGATCCGGAACAGGTGATCCGGCCGCAGCGGTTCGCCGGCCGGCTCGTTCCCGTGGCCCACGGCGATCGACATGACCAACTCGTCACCGACCCGGACGGCGGCCTGTACCCCAGGCGTGCGGAACAGGCCGCGCTGGAAATCGAGCCAGAACTCGAGGTACGGCGCCGCCTCGCGCGCCACCTGGACGTCGTACCCCGTCGCGGTCTCACTCATGGTCTGCACTCCCTTGTCTGCAACGTCGCCGAGGTGGTCAAGCTCAGCACCGTAACGGCCCTGGAGATGCCCGGATAGATGGTGGAGCCTCTAGACTCCGCGGTATGCGGTCACGACGCATCGACCACCCGCGGTTCCGGGACGCGCTCCAGGAGGTTGAGAACAGCATCGACACCTGCTGGCAGGCGTTCCACGAGGAGCTCGGAGTCACAGCCGGTACGCCGGACGAGCGCACGCTCGCGGAGACCGTGATGCAGGACCCGTCCGAATTCGACTGGCGAATCGTCGACGGTGCGCTGAAACAGTTGACGTGCAACAACTGTGGCTCGGGCCTTGGCACCGGACCACTCGGGTGCCCGGCCTGCGACCAGGCGAACGGGTACCGCTTCGCCGGACGCGAGGTGGATCGACCCGGCGTGCCGCCCGGCAACGAGCACGCGATCCGGGTCTCTTCCGCAGTGGCCCGGACCAGGGATCGCTACACGCCCAGGGCAAGGTGCGGCTACGAACTCTTCCTGCCCGACCTACTCGCCGGGGCCTTGCCGACCACCGTCGAGGCGCAGCGCGGGAAGGCACTGATCAACGCCCTAACCGACGACGGCCTCGAACACCTCATCACGCTCGCCGACCTCGTCTGAAAGAGTGGGGCCATGGCTCGAACGATTGCAACCAACACCCAGGTCGACACAGAGGCGCTGCTGGAATTCATCCGGCCGCGTCACCACATGCTGCTGATCACCACGCGTCAGGACGGTAGGCCGCAGGCCTCGCCGGTGTCGGGCGGGGTCGATGCGAAGGGCCGCATCGTCATTTCGTCCTACCCGGAACGGTCCAAGAGCGCGAACGTCCGGCGGGACGCGCGGACCAGTGTCCTGGTCCTCTCCGACGACTTCGGCGGTCCGTGGGTCCAGGTCGACGGCAGCGGCGAGGTGATCGACCTGCCCGACGCGGTCGAGCCGCTGGTCGACTACTACCGGTCGATCTCCGGCGAGCACCCGGACTGGGACGAGTACCGCGAGGCAATGCGGAAACAGGGAAAGTGCCTGATCCGCATCACGCCCGAACGCTGGAGCCCGGTCGCCACCGGCGGTTTCCCGGCCCGCTTCGCGGACTAGGACACTAACCTTTCTTGTGGCGGCGGGCCATCGTCTCGGTGATGCGCTGGAATGCTCCTTCGAGGTGCTGGCGCAGGGCGGCTTCGGCTCCGGCCTCGTCGTGGGCCAGGCAGGCGTCGAGGATCGCCTGGTGCTCGCGGCGGGTCTGCTCGATGTGCGCCTTGGTCTGGCGGGAGCCGAACCGGTAGCGCTCGCTGTTCTGCCAGACCGGCTCGATCGCACGCGGCAGCCAGCGCGATCCGCCCGCCCGGTAGATCGCGAAGTGGAACGCGGTGTGGGCCTGCCGGGAGGCGACGATGTCGCCGACCCTGGACAGCCGGACATGCTCGTCCAGGGCGGTCCGGGCCACGGTCGCATCGGCCTCGCTGAACCGGGTCGCGGCAGCCCGGACTGCCAGGGTCTCGAGTGACAGCCGGGTCTCATGGGTGTCGCGCAGGTCCTCCACCGACAGCTCACGGACCCAGGCGCCCTTGTGCGGGACGATCTCGACAAGCCCGAGTGCCTGCATCCGGCGCAGTCCTTCGCGGATCGGCATCTGGCTCATGTCCAGCCGCTTGGCGAGCTCCTCCAGGCGCAGCGCCGTACCGCTCGGGAGCTCACCGGACAGGATCAGCTCGTGCAGCTCGGCGGCGGCCTCTTCAGCGAGGGTGCGCCGGCCACTCGGTTCTCCGGGGGTGAGCTCGAGTCGTCGGATCATGTCGTGTGGGTTACCTCTCTCGTCTAATGAGAGCGTGCCTGCGAGGTAACCGTAGCGGCCAGCGGCCTGGTGAGCAGCTCCGACACAGCCGCCCGGGCTGCGGCACGCGTCGGATCCAACTGATCGCTTCCCATCGGGAACGGCCAGTCGCTGCCGGCCAGTACACGTTCCTCACCGAACGTTGCCCCCAGCAACGCCAGTACATCGGTGTCGTGCACCAGGTCATCCACATAGAACTGCCGCAGCGCAGCAGCCACCGACTGCAATGGCGGCGTGATCCCCGGACGCGCTGTGTCGATCCCCTGCTGCCAACGCCCGGCCACAGCCGCCGTGACACCACCACCGTGGCAGAGGCAGAACCGGACGCCCGGGAACCTCGCAGGCACCTCCGCGAACACCAGTCCGGCCGCAGCCAGCGCGGTCTCGTACGGATTCCCCAGCAGGTTGGACAGGTAGTAGGAGTCCAGTCGCTCGTCCGGGCTATGGCCGGGGTGAATCAGCGTGAAGGCCTCAGCACAATCCAGAACCTCCCACAGCGGGTCGAACCCTGAAGCCGCGTAGCCGGACGACGTAGTAACAGTGCCGAGCGCAAAGCCGCTGAAGACACCCTCGGCGGCCACCTGCGTAGCCAGCGAGCTCACCTCGGGATGGAGCAGCGGGAGCTGAGCGAGCACTCGCAGCTGCGGGCCGATTAGCTCGCGCAGACCCTGATTGACCAACGCAGCCCAGTCGACTGCAGCCGACCTCTCAAGGTCGTACCGGAACAGTGCGGGCGGTACCGACACCACCGCACCGTCCAAGTCCTGTGAGCTCACCCATTCGAGCAAGGCCGTGGGGTCGCCCAACCGCCGCAGCGGCAGCCGGTCCTGGCCGCCGACCACCAGCGAGGCGTCCTCGACCGACAGCCCGAACTCGCCACGACGAGCCGCCGCGAGCACCGTCGGCGGTATCAGGTGGGTGTGGATGTCCCAGCCGGCCATGTCACCGAGCGTCCTCGTCGTTGTCGTAGAACGAGGGCCGCTCCGGGTAGTGCGGGCCGTCGTACAGCTCGAGCAGGACAGAGGTCTCCTCGGCCAGCGTGGGCCCGTGGACAGAGCCCTTGGGATTCCAGTAGAAGCTGCCCCTCGTCAGAGCGGTCCCGGTCGGCACATAGACGTACCGCCCGGACAGGCAGAACATGAATTGGTTCGAGGCATGCTGATGGGGCGTCGGGATGCCCGAGCCCTGCTCGAAGCGGACCAGCGCGATCGAGGCCTCGGTCTGCTCGTCCCGCCACAGCATCTTGTGCGACAACCCGGCCAGGGACTTCTCTACCCACTCCAGGTCCTCGGTCTGCAACAGGACTTCCCGGAACTGCTCTTCGAAAGCCATTACTCATCACCCCGCGGGACAGGTCGACCGGTGATGCGGCTGTAGCGCTCCTCGGCCACGCCGGGCCGCATCGGCTCCACTGCGGCGATATGGCCGTCCGGGCGGACCAGGACCATCGTCTCCGGCAGTACGCCGTACCGGTTGGTCGCGATGCTGCCCGGGTCGAACAGGGACCGGTCGCGCAGGCCGGAGTCCAGCGGCGCATCCCATCGGGAGATGGCGAAGTGCCGCAGCGCCGGCGAGTCGTTCACCGGGATGTCCGGCCGCCGCCGTACGTCGGTGAAGTACAGCGCGACGAAGGCCTCCCGGGAGAGCCCGTGGATAGTCTCTCGGCCTCCAGGACCCTGCAGTACCACGTCAGGAGCCCGGTCACCCGCCCGTACGGCGGGCGGCTCGGCACTGGTCATTACCATCGACCAGTCGCCCTCACCGTCCACATCAAGCCGTACGCCGAGCAACGTGCGCGTGTACGCCGTCGCCCAATCGCTACCTGCGGCTGTCACTGCACCGCGCTGGTGCGACATGTACTTCCGGGCGGCCTCGGCCATCTCGCCCGAACCGTTGATCGCCACCGGCCGCTGCTCCTGTTCATAGCCGTCGAGCAGCTCCGGCCCGGCCCAGCCACGCAATACCCACGCGAGCCGCCACGGCAGGTTCGACGCATCCAGAGCGCCGGTGTTCAGGCCGAGCGCCCACATTGGGGTGATCAGGTGCGCGGCATCACCCATCAGGAAGACCTTGCGCTCACTTGACCAGTGGTCCGCGACGCGGTGGTGCACGTTGTAGACAACCGAACCGCGCAGCTCGATCCGGTCTACCTCGCCGATGAACTGCTTGACCTTTACCAGCAGGTCCTCCGCTCCGGGCGTCTCCTGGCCCTGCGCGAGCGGGAAGAGGAAGCGCCAGCAGTCCGGCTGACGGATCAGCACCATCCACTCGGACCGGTCGGCGAAGTAGGCCAGGTACGGGTAGTCCCGCGCGTTGGCGACGTCCAGGTCGACCACCACGTCGATCAGCATGTACCGCTCGGGCAGGGTCTCCCCCGACACCGTCGCGCCCAGGGCGTCCCGCACCTTGCTCCGCCCGCCGTCACAGGCCAGCAGATGCGAAGCCTCGATCTCCTGCCGACCGTCCGGCGTCTCCACGAAGAGCACCACCCGGTCGTCTCGAACCTCGAAGGACTCCAGCCGGTGACTGGTTTTGATCGAGTTCCCGCTCCGCTCCAGCGCAGCCGCCAGGATCGGCTCCATGTGGTGCTGCGGAAGGTTGATGACGAACGGGAACTGGGTGTCGTTGACCAGCTCGGCCAGCTGTACCGAGGCCCGCGGGGTATTCGTGGCCCGGTCGATGTCACCGATCTCGTCGATCCGCAACGCCGCCGCGAGGATCTCGTCGACGCAGCCGTACCGGTTCCAGATCTCCAGTGTCCGGGTCAGCGTCGTACCGGCCTTGGTGTCCAGCGACAGCACCGGGTCCTCTTCGAGCAGCACGAACGGTACGCGGTAGTGCGCCAGGCCGAGTGCCGTGGTCAGGCCGATCGGCCCGGCGCCGACGATCGCGATGGGAAGCTGCGGGTCAGGAGAAGGCACTCATCACTCCAAGAAGTCGGTGAGCCGGTGGAAGACCCGTTCGCGGGTCAGCTGGGAGCCGGTCATCGCGGCCGCGTCGGACAACAGGAACAGCAGCGGCCCGACCACGTCCTCGGGATCCCCGATGCCGATGGTGTCGCGCCAATGCGCCAGATCGGCGCCGACGTTGGCGTCGCGGAACTGGTCGGTGTCGATCACGCCGGGCGCGATCACGTTCACCCGGACCCGGTGCTCGGCCACCTCGGCCGCCAGCGTCTTGGCGAAAGTGGTCAGCGCCGCCTTGCTGGACGCATAGGCCGCGGCGCCCGCATAGCCCGTCAGCGCCATGCCGGAGGTGAACACCACCACCGAGCCGCTGCCCTGGTTCACCATGTGCGGGACCACCGCCTGGCAGGCCCAGACGACGCCGTCCAGGTTCACCTTCAGCACTCTGGTCCAGTCCGCCGGGTCCGTCTCGAGTACTGCGGCCCGGGGCTGGACCGCGGCGCCCGCGACGAGTCCGTCGATCCGGCCGTGCCGTTCGATCACGGTGCCGACGGCCTTCAGTACCGCCTCGCGGTCGGCGACATCCACCTCGACCAGGTCGATCCCCGGCGTACCGGCCAGAGAGGAGGTGGCGATGTCGAAGACGACCGCGGTGCCGCCGTGCCGGGCCACGGCCTTCGCCAGCGCCGCGCCGATGCCGTGCGCCCCGCCGGTGATGACTACGACCTCACCGGTCGCGTCGAAGCTGACCTTCATGGTTTCACCTCACACTGCTGGGATTTCTGTCCGGCAGTCATCGTCTCGGTGATTCGCCGTAGAGCGCCGGTCAGGTGGTTGCGCAAAGCCCTCTCGGCCGCCTCCGGATCGTGGGCGACACAGGCATCGAGGATCGCCTGGTGCTCCTGCCTGTTGCGCTCGATCTGGAAAGCAGTCGGCGGGCTGCCAAACCGGTAGCGCTCGCTGTTCTGCCAGACCGGTTCGATGGCCCTGGGCAACCATTGCGATCCACCCGCCCGGTACAGCGCGAAATGGAAGTCCGCATGTGCCTGCCGCGCACCGATCGAGTCCTCGGAGCGGCAGAGCCGCAGGTGCTCGGCCAGGGCCGTGGTCGCCTTCTCCTGGTCCTCCTCGCCGAAGCGCTCGGCGGCCGCACGAACCGCGAGGCTCTCCAGCGCCAACCGGGTCTGATGCGTGTCGCGAAGGTCCTCGAGAGTCAACTCCCGGACCCACGCGCCGCGGTGCGGGATGATGTCGACCAGGCCGAGCGCCTCCAGCTTGCGCAGCCCTTCCCGGACCGGCATCTGGCTCATCTCCAGCCGATTCGCCAACTCCACCAGCCGCAGCGGCGTCCCGCTGGGCAACTCGCCCGACAGGATCAGCTGGTGCAACTCGGCCGCGGCAGTCTCAGCCAAGGTACGACGATCACCCCGGCCGCCCGGCAACAACAGCCGCCGACTCACGCGGCACTGGTGAGCTGGGTCTTCGGCATCCGGTCAGCCCTCCTCGGGCATCAGCCCGAGCCGTAGCTCGGGAACCGCGGCACCGACCGTACGGGCCGCAGCCAGCAACCCGTCCAGCCCGGACCGCTCGATTAGTACGCCGTTGCGGCGCTGGTGGTCCGCACGCTCGGCCTCGATCTCACCGGGCAGGTACAACCGCTCCACACCGGGCGCGGTGGACGAGGTGTGAACCCGGGCGGCCAGTGCCGACGACCGTTGCCGGAACCCGTCGATGCCGCCCAGCAGTTCTGGATCGATCGCGAGGAACAAGTGTGCGCAGTCGTTCGGCTGATCCGGCTCACGGTAGAGAGGCCGGACCTGGTCACCCCAACCACCGCCGCTGAGCACGCCGGTCAGCACGTCGATCATCAGCGCCAACCCGAACCCCTTGTGCCCGGCGGCCGGCAGCAACATCCCCAGTACGGCGGCCTCAGGATCCGTGGTCGGTAGACCCGAGGGGTCGGTCGCCCAGGTCTGCGGGATCGCCCGCCCGGCCGACGCCGCCAGCCGGATCTTGCCCAGCGCAACCGCCGACAGCGCCATGTCGAGCACGATCTCCGGCCCGTCCTCGGCCGGTACGGCGATCGCCAACGGGTTGTTGCCGACGATGCGCTCGGCGCCACCCGGCGCAGGCATCAGCGGAGTGGTGTTGGACATCGCGATGCCGAGGCAGCCGGCATCCGCGGCCTGCATGGCCCACCGGCTGGCAGCGCCGAAGTGGTGCGCGTTGCGGACCGACACCAGGCCGATCCCGTACCGTCCGGCCCGCTCGATCGCCAGGCCGATCGCCTGCGGGCTGGACAGCTGCCCCATTCCGCCACGGGCGTCCGCCACCACGGCCGCACCGACGTCATGCACGATGGCCAGCTCGCGCTCCCGAGTGACCCCGCCCGCGTTCAGCCGGTCGACGTACATGGGGACGAGCATCACGCCGTGCGAGCTGACGCCGCGCAGGTCTGCCTCGATCAGGGCTGAGGCGATCAGCGCCGCATCGGCCGGCCTGAAGTCCAGTGCCGTGAAGATGGCTGCGACCGTTGCCTCCAACCAGGCCGGACGGAGCAGCACCCGCTTCATCGGGACTCCTCGGCCCAGGGCAGCAGAAGCCTTTCCAGCAGGACGAGTCCATAGAACAGCGCGATGCTCACGATGCCGAGCAAGCCCATCGCGGCGAAGGCCAGCGCGGTGTCCGCACTCGCACCGGACTGCACGATCACATAGCCCAGACCAGAGGTGGCACCGACGAACTCCGCGATCACCGAGCCGATCACCGCGAGCGAGATGGCCACCTTCAGGCCGACGAAGATCTGCGGCAGCGCGTACTGGAAGCGCAGCTTGAAGTATTCCTGGGTCCGGGTCGCGTTCAGCGACCGGAGCAGCTCGACCAGCTCGACCGGGGTGGATTTCATCCCGGTCGCCGTCGAGATCACTACCGGGAAGAAGCAGACCAGCAGCACCATGATCACCTTCGGCGCCTGGCCGAAGCCCATCCAGACCACCAGCAACGGCGCGATCGCGATCTTCGGGATCGCGTTCACCGCCAGCAGCAGCGGATAGATCAATCGCTCCAGCACGGTCGACCGGACGATCACCAACGCGATCGGCACGCCCACCACGATCGAGAGCAGGAAGCCCTCCAACGTCTCCAGCAGGGAGACCCAGGTCTGGCTCATCAGATAGCCGGGCTGGGCCCGGAACGCACTGATCACAGCGGGCGGGCTCGGCAGCAGGTAGGCCTCGATCGAAAACACGATGGTGGCCAGCCACCACAGCGCGATCGCCAGCACCAGGCCCAGCACCGGCAGCAGGATCGCCGCCGTCCGCGTGCTGGTCAGCCCCGGGCGCTGCGTCATCGGTCAACCTCGGCGCGGTCCATCGGCCGGCTGTGGTCGGCCAGCAGACCGTGCAGCTGACTGCTGATCCGGGCCACCTCGGTCACGTAGGCGTTCTGGCCGAGCGTGCGCGGCCGCGGGATGGTGATGTCCACGATCTCGCGGAGCCGACCGGGCCTGGGGCTCAGCACCACCACCCGGTCCGCCAGCACCACGGCCTCCTCGATCGAGTGGGTGACGAACACGACCGTCGTCGCCAGCTCCATCTGGATCCGCTGCAACTCCTCGGACAGCTCCGCCCTGGTCAGGGCGTCCAGCGCCGAGAACGGTTCGTCCATCAGCATCACCTTGGGGCTGCGGATCAGCGACCGGCACAGCGAAACCCGCTGCTGCATGCCGCCGGACAGCTCGTGCGGGAGCCGGCGCTCGAACCCCTGGAGCCCGACCAGCTCCAGCAGTTCGTGCGCTCGATCCCGGTACGCCGACTTGTCTCTGTCCTTGTCCCTGTCACCGCCGGAGATCTCCACCGGAAGCATCACGTTCGAAACGACTGACCGCCACGGCAGCAGCGCCGGTCGCTGGAACATGAAGGAGACGTCCCGCCGTGGCGCGGTCACCGGCTCGCCGTCCACCTTGATCTGGCCGGTGGTGGGCGGCAACAGTCCCGCGATCAGCCGGAGCAGCGTGGACTTGCCACAACCGGACCGGCCGATCAGCGTGACGAACTCGTTCTCCTGGACGTGCAGGTCGATCTCGTCGAGGGCCTGGACCTGGCCCCCTCGCCCCTCGAAGACCTGTCCCACGCCGTCCAGTTGGATCATGGGTCAGCCCTTCGGCGCCAGCGCGCCGTCGACCACGTCGGCCGGAGTCAGGGTGTTCGCCGGCACCTGCTTGGCATCCACCAGGGCCGCGATGACCGTCTTGACCCGCTGCTCGTCGACCTCACCCAGTTGACCCTTGAAGCCTGTCGGCTTCACATACTGCTTCATCAGGTTCAGCTCGGCCGTGGCCACGCCGACATCGAGCTTCGGCACGTACTTCTGCATGGTCTTCGCGGCTTCTGCGGGGTTGTCGATGGTGTCCTGCAGACCCTTCAGTAGCGCCCCGGTGAATTTCTTCACCTGGTCCGGGTGGTCCTTGGCCGTGTCGGTGCGAGTGATGATCGCATTGCCGTAGAGCTCCGGCAATGCTTCCCCGTAGGGCAGTACGACCGCCTTGCGATGCTTCGAGTCAGCCTTCTCGACCAGCGGCGCGCCGACCACGAACTGGCCGATGCCGTCGAACTTGCCCGCGGCAAGCAGTTGCGGCAGCGCCGCCGGCGAGGACGGCACGAACCTCGTCTTCTCCGCTGGGATCCCCACCGCTTTGGCGTACAGCGGGAACATCACCGTGTTGGTGGAACCCGGCTGGTCACCGATCGACTTGCCGACCAGGTCGGCCGGGGTCTTGATGCTGCCACCCTCGAGCGCCACGATCGCGGCCAGCGAGCGCTGGTGGATCATGCCCACGGTGGTGACCGGGAGCTTCTGCTTCCCCAGTGTGATCACGGTGGCGGTGAAGTCGCCGATACCGTAGTCCGCCTGACCGCCGGCGACGTACTTCAGCACGTCGACCGTGCCGCTGCCAGGATTGATGGTGACGTCGAACCCGGCATCCTTGAAATACCCTTTGTCCAAGGCGACATACGCATAGGCCTCGCGGCCGAAAACGTTGAAAGAGGTCAGGTAGTTGACCTTCTCCAACTTGGAGTCCCCGTTCTGACCGGCACTGCTGTCATTGCACGCACTGACAAGAGCGAGTGCGAAGACCGCCACCAGGGCGACGGCCGAACGCCTGAACCTCATCTGGACCTCTTCTCAACTATATTTGATCAAACATCAAATATGGAAGGGTGGTCAATCGGCCGCGGGGGACTTCACAGTCTCTTAACGTCCGCCCGCCAGGGTCCTAACCGAGCCGAATGCCACCCGTCCTGCGGACCTTTCCCCCGACCGTTTTCCGGACGGGCGTCCGGCCCGACCACAGACCGTACCCGGCCGGACAGCGGATCGCGACGTCCGACCACAGTCTTCATGTCCGGATCCGGACAAATTTCTGTAAACCCCACCCCCGGTGTGACCTCCGTCATGACGAGGCTCCCCCGGCCAGCCCGCACGTCCCCCTGCGGAGGGATCTGTGCGGGGGCCGGGCTTTGACAGGATGACGGTGTGGCGAACGTCGTGGCCGTGGCTGCCAGGAGTCTGACGCGCGGGTCGACGTATCTGCGCTGGGTCTACCTGCTACTCGGCGCTGCCCTGGTGCTGGCGTTCATCCTGGTCGATAGCGGCCTGGTGGAGATCGTGCGAGGACTGCACCTGCCGAAGCCGTTCGCCGCCATCGTGCTCACCGTGCTGATCATCGCTCCCCCGGTGCTGGCGGGTCTGCTGCCCGCGGTGCGCGAGGTCGAGGGCATCGCGGTCGAGTCACTACTCGGCGTCCGCTTCGATGAGCGTCCCCTCGGCCCGGCCCGCACCTGGCCGCAGCGCCGCCGGACCTCGCTGTGGTTCACTCTGCACCTGCTGGCCGGTGGTCTCACCGGCTTCGTCACGACGCTGACCGTCGGCCTCGGCGTCGTACTGCTGGCTGGTCCGTTCCGCACCGAGGGCACTCGCGACCTCATCCCGGGCAAGATCCGGTACGACGTGACCGGGCACTGGACCGACCTCTGGATGCCGCTGGCGGCTCTGGTCGGCCTGACCCTGCCGTTCCTGTTGTCCGCCGCCCTCGGCGCATTGCTGGCGTCCTACGCGCCGCGGGTCCTCGGTCCTACTCCGGCCGAACGCATCGAACTACTCGAACGCCGTACTGCGACCCTGGCAGAGCGGAACCGCCTGGCCCGCGAACTGCACGACAGTGTCGGCCATGCGCTCAGCCTCGTCACCATCCAGGCGGCGGCCGCCCGGCGGGTGCTGGCCACCGACCCGGCGTTCGCCGAGACCGCGCTGGCGGCGATGGAGACGTCGGCCCGGGCCGCTCTCGCCGACCTGGACCACGTCCTCGGCTTGCTCCGGGACGATCGCCGCGACGGCTCGAAGCCGGCCCCGCAGGCGACCCTCAGCGATGTGGCCCGGCTGGTGGAGGCGACCCGCGCCGGCGGGATCACCGTCAGGGTGCAGCGTGAAGGCGACCTGGCAACCCTGCCAGCGGCGGTGTCGCGGGAGGCCTATCGGATCGTGCAGGAAGGCCTGACCAACGCCATCCGGCACGCCGGCCGGAACGCGGACGAGTTGGCTGTCGAGCTGACCATTGCCTTCGACAGCACCGCGCTCAGGCTGGAACTGACCAACCCGACCGCCCTTGGTGGCACCGCCGGTCGCGGCGGCGGGCGTGGACTGGCCGGGATTCGCGAACGGGTCGCAGTCCTCCGCGGCACCGTTGAAGCCGGCCCGGTGGACGATCAGTGGCGACTAGCGGTGACCCTTCCGGTCGCCGTCACAACGAAGGGATGACAGTGGAGATTTCGGTAGTCGTCGTTGATGACGAGCCGCTGATCCGGAGCGGGCTGCGCGCCATCATCGATGCGGAATCCGATCTGAGGGTGGTCGGTGAGGCCGCCGACGGGGCAGCGGTGCTCCCGGTGGTCCGCCGGACCAGGCCGGACGTCGTCCTGATGGACGTGCGGATGCCCGCGGTGGACGGCATCCGTGCGACCCGGCTACTGCTGGACGGGCTCGACCCCGCGCCCCGCGTGCTGGTCGTCACCACGTTCGAGAACGACGACTACGTGTACGACGCCTTGCGGGCCGGCGCCTCGGGCTTCCTGCTGAAGCGGACCCCGCCGGATGACATCGTGCAGGCGATCCGCACTGTCGTCGGCAGCGAGTCCCTCCTGTTCCCGGAGGCGATCCGGGCGCTGGCCCTGGCCCACGTCCGCGAGCAGGAGCTGCAACCGACCGGGCTGGATCACGCCCAGCTCACCGAACGGGAGCAGGAGGTGCTGCGCCTGATGGCCCGGGGCCTGTCCAACGCGGAGATCGCCACCGAGCTGGTGCTCGGCGTACAGACCATCAAGACCCACGTGGCGAACACGCTCGCGAAGCTCGGTGCACGCGACCGGACCCAAGCCGTCATCCTCGCCTACGAATCCGGCTTCGTCCCCTTGCGCTGAGGGCTCAGTGATCGGCGGTGACCCCGAGCTCGTCAGCGACCTCGCAGGCGTTGTGCAGGTGCTCGACCGAGTCGGCGTTGACCGCGGCGCGCTGCAACAGCGTCCGGAATACCTTTCGCTCGGACTCCTCAAGGCTGCCGAGCACTTCGGCCTCGGCGGCCACCAGCTTCTTCTCCAAATCGCACAGGGCGTTGCGGCCCACCTCGGTCGGCGCGATCAGCCGCGCCCGCCGGTCGGCCCGGTCCGGCTGTCGCTCGACCAGGTCAGCCTTCTCCAGATCGTCCAGCAGGTACGTCATCACGGTGCGGTCGACGCCTAGATGCTGGGCCAGATCCAGCTGCCGCCGCGGGCCCTCGAAGACCACTGTCGCGAGCACCTGGTAGCCCCGTGGGCCACCCGGCATGTCGGCGAGGGCCGCGGCCGCGGCCTTCGCATACCGCCTGAAGACCACGCCCAGCGCCCAGCCCAGGTCGTCCTCGACGGACGTCCCGGCGGCCATGCGAGCGCGCACCTCAGGCGATGGGCTGGTCATGCAGACATCCTACGCGACCTACGCGTCTCGGAATACGGTCTAATTTGAATATGTTCTGCTTTACAGATTATCTTCAAAACAGCTCACCCCTCGAGCATCCAGTCATCTGAGAGGAACCCCCCATGACCACCCTCCTTCGCGTCGACGCCAGCATCCGGGTCGAGGGATCTGTCAGCCGTGCGCTGGCCGACAGCGCCCAAGCGGCCTGGCAAGCGGAGCACCCGAACGGCACCGTGATCCGGCGTGACCTCGGTCTGAACCCGATCCCAGCCGACACCTGGCCACTCGCCGTCGCCGCGACCATGGGCATGCTGACCGAGGACCAGCTCGGCCCCGAGCACGTTGCCGCCACGGCACTGGCGCGCGAACTCAGCGATGAGCTGCGGGCAGCCGACGCCGTCGTCCTCGCCATACCGCTTTACAACTACGGCATCTCGCAACACGTCAAGGCCTGGATCGACATGCTGCTCACAGACCGGGAGCTGTCGAGCGACTCCGGACCGCTGGTCGGCAAGCCGATCATCTTCACCCTCGCTCGTGGCGGTGGGTACAGCCCCGGCACTCCCAGGGAGGGCTGGGACCACGCCACGCCGTACCTGGAGCGCATCTTCGGCGACGTGTTCGGCATGAAGATCCGCACGGCCGTCGCCGAGCTGACCCTGGCCGCCGTTACGCCGGGAATGGAGACGCTGATCGAGGCGGCCAAGGAGTCCACCGAGGCCGCGCACGTCACGGCCGAGGGGCACGCGGCCGACGTCGCCCGCCAGCTCGCCGACGCGGCCTGACCAGGTCCTGATCAGGCCCTGAGGCAGGCTGATCGCCGTGGGCGCCGAGCTCGAGCCGGCACCCACCGGTCAGACCGGTTGCCAACTGGAGAGCGTGACCGACAGCGTTACCTCCACCGCCTGAGCCAGTACGGCGAGCCGCGCGGCCAGCACCTCCGCGTCGATGTGCCGGGCACTCGGCGTCATCGCCACCAGCCGCTCCACCGCCGCGTGATCCAGCCGCATCACGACCTCCACCAGCTCGCTACCGAGTCGTTCGAAGGGGCCGGTCAGAGTCTCGGCGAGCCGCCGCTCCTTCTCCTCGTCCACCCGGACCATCCCCAGTACGCCGATGAGCTCCGCCAGGTGACCCTGGTTCGGCGTCACGACCAGCAGGACTCCGCGTGGGGACAGGACTCGGGCCATCTCGGCAGCGTTGCGCGGAGCGAATACGTTCAGCAGGACCCGCGCGGCATTGTCCTGCAACGGGAGCTCGCGCCAGGCGTCACAGACCACCGAGCCGATCCGCGGGTCCACCTTCGCGGCTCGGCGGGCGGCGTACCGAGAGACGTCCAGGGCGAGTCCGATCCGGCCGGGCACTGCTTCGACCACACCAGCCAGGTAATACGCCGTACCGGCCCCAACCTCTACTACCAGTCCATCGCCAGCGGGCGTCTGCTTGATGAGCGCCTCGCGGATCGGCGCGTAGTGGCCTGCGCCGAGAAAGTCCACCCGGGCATCGATCATCGCCGCCGAGTCGCCCTCGATCCCGGTCGAGCCGGACGGCAAGAGGTTGAGATACCCCTGCTTGGCCAGGTCGAACGCATGCCCTCGCGAGCAACTCGCCGTACGCGCGGACAGCCCGAGCGTGTCTCCACACACAGGGCAACGCAGCGCGGAGACGACGTCGGGGTGCACGACCAGGAGGTTATCCGGAGATGTCGCGGCTGGTGATGCGCGCCCAGGCGGCCGCATAGAAGACAGCCAGATACGCGCCCTGCATCGCCAGGTTGCGCAAGATGTCATGCCAGTACGGCGGATCTCGGAGCAGGTCGGCGAACGAGGTCCAGCCGTACGTCAGCAACCACGGGTGGATCACGCTGATCTGCGGGATCGCGCCCATGATGCCGAAGAAGATGAAGGTGCTGAAGGTGGCGGCCATCGCGGCCAGCGGGGTCGAGGTCAGCGAGGACACGAACAACCCGATCCCGGCCAGCCCCAGCAGCGAGAACGCGATCACCAGGGCGATCCCGAAAGCCCGGAGCATGCCGTTGCCCAGCGACACCGTCGACCCGGACAGCAGAACCACATCGCCGACCGGGAACAGCGCCACCCCGGCGATCAGCCCGGACAACCAGACCGTCATCGTCGCCGCCAGGCAGAAGACAGCGAGCGCGACCATCTTCGCCGCGAGCAACCGGGCCCGGCCGGCCGGCGCCGTCAGCAGGTTGCGCAACGTGCCGAGACTGGCCTCGCCCGCGAGCGACTCTCCCGAGATCACTGTCACCGCGGTGGGCAGGAAGAACGGCAGCGACAGCCCCAGGCTCGCGACCACGAGGAACAGCCCGTTGCCCGCGATCTGCCCGATGAACCCCTCGGCTCCGCTGGACGAGCCGGACACCCGGATCGCCACCCCCACCATCACCGGTACGGCGGCGAGGACGCCGAGCAACACCCAGGTCCGGGCTCGACCGAAGACCAGGTGCAACTCCGACTTGAACAAGGCCAGCGTGTGCCGCCCAGAACCCGGCCGGCGGATCTCGACCCGTTCGACCGTGTCACTCAGCGACATCGAAGCCCTCCCCGGTCAGTGCCACGAAGGCATCCTCCAGGCTGGGGCGTTCGAGGCCGAACCCGTGAATCCGGACATCGGCAGCGACCAGCGCCGCCGCCAGCTTGTCGACCGGCAACTCCCCCGGATCGCCTTCCACTATCTCGTCCAATTTCTTCACATCGGTGACGCCGAGCCCGGTCAGGGTGGTCGCCGCCTGGTCCAGGTCCGGCGTACGGACGACAAGGCGCGGGCGGATCTCCGACCTCAACTCGGCGACAGTGGACTGCCGGACGATCCGGCCCCGGCTCATCACGGCGGCGTGGGTGCAGACCTGCTCGACCTCGGTCAGCAGGTGCGTCGAGGTGAAGACGGTCGTGCCGTCATCGGCCAGTTCACGGATCAGCCCGCGGACCTCGCGCGTGCCCTGTGGGTCCAGCCCGTTGGTGGGTTCGTCGAGAACCAGCAGGTCGCGGCGCTGCATCAGCGCGACCGCGATCGCCAGCCGCTGCTTCATGCCGAGCGAATAGGCCCGCACCTTCTTACCCGCGGCGTTGGACAGGCCGACCCGTTCGAGGGCCTCGCCGGCGCGGAGCTTGCGGGTACGCGGGTCAGCGGTCCGGTCCGCGGCGTCGAAGCGGAGCAGGTTCGCGTGACCGGTCCAGAACGGATAGAAGGCGGGTCCTTCGACCAGCGCTCCGACCCGCGGCAGGACAGCGAGCTGCGCCTTGGGCATCGGTTGCCCCAGCAGCTCCACCGAGCCCGCGGTGGGGGCGATCAACCCGAGCAGCATCCGGATCGTGGTGGTCTTACCGGATCCGTTCGGCCCCAGGAAGCCGAAGACGCTGCCGGCCGGGACCTCCAGGTCGATCGCGTTCACGGCCACCTGGCCGCCACGGAATTGCTTCGTCAGCCCGTGGGTCACCACCGGCGGTGCTCCCTCGATGGGGGTCACGCCGTTCACCGATCGCCGCCCGGGTTGCGCGTCAGCGGGGTGCCTTCGCTGCGGCCGACTGCAGTACGTTCGGCGGGACCAGTCCGACCAGGATCCTGCCGTCGTTGGTGATCAGCGCACTCACCATCTTGCTGGTCAGGACCTTGCCCGTACCCCAGCTGCCCTGCACGGTGGGGGCATTCGCCAGCAACTGGTCAAGGGCGCCCGATCCGGACGGCACCTGGCCGCGGAGGACTACCACGCTGTCCCAGCCTGTGCCGATCACCGTCGGCTTCTCACCCGACGGCTTCTGCTTCTGCGCGTTCTTGGGCGGCGTGGCCTTCGAGTCCGGGGTACGGCTCGGCACCTTCTGATCGGTCACCTTGGTGCCCGCGGGCGGTGTGAACGCGAACGTGCTCGCCGCCGGTGCCTTGAAAGATACGGCCGAGAAGCCGAGCTGCACGGCCGGGTCGCTGCCGGTCCGAGGCATCACGGTGACCTGCAGCGGTACCCAGTTCTGCGAGTCGACCGCCAGCGTGACCGAGCCCACGGTGGTCTTGTCGGTCTTCGGTACCAGGCGGAGCTTGTAGGCGTCCCGGCCGGCCACCTTCTCGGTGCCGGTGACCTGGACCTTGGTGGTCGGGTCGATCGCGGCCAGGATCTGCTTGGCCACCGCCTGCGGGTCGTACGACTTCTCCGGCGTGGCCTCGGGCTTGGTGGACCCGGCCGGGAGGTTCAGCTTGGTGGCCTCGTGCTTCTGCGAGTCGTAGGCCCAAGCCGTGGTGCCGTCGCTCGTCCAGACCCGCTCGGCCATGTTGTCCAACAGCGACACCTTGGCCTTGTTCGGCCCGGCGAAGGCGACCCGCGCGGTGTGATCACCGGTCAACAGGCCGATAACAGCGCCGGTCCCGCTGCCGCCGACGACGTCGGGCAGCGGAGGCAGCCCGAGGTTGGTGGTCGACCGGACCGTGCCGGACAGGCCGTCGACTTTTGCACTCTGCACCTTGGCCAGCAGATCTTGTGCGGTTATCCCGGGCAGGTTGGGGGACGCGTCCGCGACCACCGGCCCGAAGACTCCGACACCCGACACCACTGCAACTGCCGCTACCGGCACCAACCACCGTTGACTACGCTGCGTTGAACCCATGCGAACAAGAATTGCACCGCAGGCCCCCTGAACCAAGTCTGATGCCCTGGTTCAGGGTCGACTCACCCAAAAGGGGGAGCGGTCAGCGGCTCTGCAGGGCGTCCAGCGCGACGGTCATAGCGGCGGCGACCCGGAAGTCCAGCCGCTGGTCCGGAACGCTCACCCGGTAGCGGTCCCGGATCGAGATCTTCCGCTCCACCGACAGTACCGGCTGACCGCTGGCCCGGTCGGTGAAGTCGAAGTGGAAGATGAAGGGCAGCGGGATGTCGCCCGCGACCGGGATGAACTGCCACAGCCGCCGGACGATCGCGATGGTGGCGTTCCGCTCGGTGCCGTCCGCCTCCACCCCGCCGCCGGCGAGCTGCCAGCTGGACCGGAGCAGGCTCTTGCCGAACTCCTTCTTGAACCACCCGATCGGTTGGCCGTCCGCGTCGAAGACGTCGTACCCGGAACCGAGGTCGATCTTCTTGCGGGCCTTGAACGAGAAGACCACCTGCGTCTTGCTGTCGTCGGCGTAGAAGGTGACCTGCTCCTTGAAGGCCATCCGCTTCTGCTGCGCGAACGCGATCAGCGGACCGTCGGTGCCGTCCGGGTTGGTGGCGATGAGCTCGTACTTGTTGGCCATCATCGTGATCCGCTGCTTCATCGAGAAGGCGGGCACGTACATGGTCGAGGGGCCATTGATCTGCGGTACCGTCATGCGAGGAGTGTGTCACCCGGACGGGCTCATCCGGGCTGACAACCCGCAGGCCGATCCGCCCAACCGGATCCCGCGAGCCAATCCCAGCGTGGCCTCCGACTCCTCGGTCAATTCGATGGTGAGTTCACCGACGCCCTGGAGCGCAAGATCACGCGCCACCTCGACACCGAGTTCAATCGCCTCGTCGACCGTCCGTGCAGGCCGCCACAGCACCCCGAAATCCGCAGCCGGCCGGTCCGGCCCCACCTGTACGACGAGCACTTCCGGCCGTTGTAGGTACTGCGCGGGATCCGCGATGTCGACCACAACTACGTGCACGGACTGCTTCCCTGCGCTCTGATCGGTGGGCTGGTGAGCTGCCGCCGCGTCGGCGATCGCGAACGCAGGCTCCTCCCCCGGCAATCCGCGCTGCCCCCATGACTCTTGATGCACGGCCCACGACAGCGGCCTCCGCGCGGCCCAGCCGGAACGCACCAGCTCGGGTGTCGAGGCGAACTCTGTCACATGCCCCACGCACAGGTAGCCGACCAGCTCCACGTGCGCCGGCAGATCCAGCACCGCACCGACTTCGGCTGGCTCGAAGAACGACACCCAGCCGACGCCCAGGCCTTCCGCCCGCGCGGCCAGCCAGAGGTTCTGGATCGCGATCGCCGCGGAGAACCAGCTGGTCCGTGGATCTGCATGACGCCCGAGCACATGCCGACCGCCGCGACCCGGATCGCAGGTGACCGCGATGTTCAGCGGGGTCTCGAGGATCGCTTCGATCTTCAGTCCGTCGAACGCGCTGCGCCGATCGGCAGGCAGGGACGCCGCGAACGCGTCCCGCTGAGCCGTGGCCAGGTCGTGCACCTTTCGCCGGGTGACGATGTCCCGGACCAGCACGAAGTCCCACGGCTGGCTCAGCCCTACACTCGGGGCCCGGTGCGCCGACTCCAGTACTCGGGTCAGCACATCGTCAGCGATCGGCAGGTCCAGGAAACCCCGGCGCACGTCCCGCCGCTCAGCCAGCACCCTGTGTACGACGTCCCGCTGCTCCACCGAGTACCCGGGAGCAGCCTGGTCTCCGGCGGTAAGGCGACCGACTGCGACCGTCGCACCAGCCGAGCGCTGCTTCGGTACGACGAGTTCGGCGCCGGTGAGTATGACCGCGGCCTCGGCCACACTCGTCGTACCGGCTAACCGTTCGACTGTCTGGCTCGGCGAGGGCACTGATTGCTTGGCCAGCTCTTCAGGTGTGGCCGTAACCAGATCTGCGCCGAGCGACGCGACCAGTCGCTGCAGGCCTGGCTCCGACTCCTTGCCGTCCACGGTCACCACCGTGCTCACGTCGGCCCGGTCCAGCTCGGCCAGCGCGGCATCCGTCAGGTCCCGCAGCTCCCTGTACGACGCCCCGGCGCGCAGGCCGATCCCCAGGACCAGGGTCACGGCTCCAACCCCGCGTGGACCCGCGCGGCGGCCACGAACCGCGCCGGGACATCCGGAGTCGCCGTCCAATGCAGATGCAGGTACGACGCGTGCAGCTGCGGCCCTGCAACTCCCTCAGCACGGCCCGGCAAGTACCAAGCCGCGGGTCGGTCCGAGTCATACGTCACCGCAGTGCGGTGGAACTCATGTCCGCGCACGCGTCGGCCCTCGTCGTACAGCGCGTTGGTGGTCGCAGCCACGGCAGTGCGATATCCGAGCGTCAGGCTGCTGGTCATCCGCGCTGTGGCAGGGAGGACGCCCGTCATCGGGTGGCCGTCCAGTTCGCGGCACAGATAGAGCAATCCTGCGCACTCGGCGACCACGGGCAGGCCCCCGGCGATCTCCGCGGCGACTTGCTCCCGCAGTTTGACGTTGGCCGACAGCGCCTCCGCGTGCATCTCAGGGAAGCCGCCGCCGAGGTACAACGCACTTGTTGCCTCTGGCAAAAGCTCTTCAAGGGGGTCGAAGGCAACCACTTCCGCACCGGCCGCGGTCAGCAACTCGGCCGTCTCGGTGTAGCGGAACGAGAAGACCGGACCTCCTGCAATCGCCACCACCGGTCGCGGCCCCTCCCCCGGAGGGACCTCATTGGTCGATTCCCAGGCTTCCACTTCGATCGGCATCGCCGCCCGGGCCGCAGCGATGAAGGCCGCCAGGTCAACGCCCTCGCGGACCAATTCGGCGGCTGCCTCGACGGCCGCCTCGGCCTGACCACGCTGCTCGTCGGCGGGCACGAGGCCCAGGTGACGGCTCGGCATGGTCAGCCGGGTGTCGCGCCGTAGCACGCCCAGCACCGGTACGCCGGTCGGCGCGACCCCGGCCCGGACCTCTGCCTCGTGCCGGTCGGAGCCGACTTTGTTCAGGATCACGCCGACGATCCGGACACCGGTGTCAAAGGCAACGAATCCGGTGACCACGGCACCGACGCTCCGGCCGACCGCCGAGGCGTCGACGACCAGGACGACCGGTGCCTGAAGCAACTTCGCGACATGCGCAGTGGAGGAATAGCCCTCGGTACCGAGCGCGCCGTCGTACAGGCCCATCACGCCCTCGACCACGGCCACGTCGGCGCCGGCCGAGCCATGCGCGAACAGCGGCGCGACCCGATCCTCGCCGGACAGCATCGGGTCGAGGTTGCGACCGGCTCTGCCGGTGGCGACGGCGTGGAAGCCTGGGTCGATGTAGTCCGGCCCCACTTTGAACCCGGCCACGGTGTGACCCGCCCTCCGCAGCCCCGCCATCAGCCCGACCGCGACCGTCGTCTTGCCCGCGCCGGAGGAAGGCGCCGCGACAACGATCCGGGGGATCACCATTCGATTCCCCGCTGGCCCTTCTGGCCCTCGTCCATCGGGTGCTTCACCTTGGTCATCTCGGTGACGAGGTCGGCGGCGTCGAGCAGGCGCTGGTCGGCGTTGCGGCCGGTGATAACGACGTACTGGTGGCCCGGGCGGTCCCGCAGCGTGGCGACCACCTCGTCGACTTCCACCCAGCCCCACTTCATCGGGTAGGTGAACTCGTCGAGGACATAGAGGTCATGCGTCTCGGCCGCGATCCGGCGCTGGATCTCGCGCCAGCCCTCGAGGGCATCTGCCGCGTGATCCTGCTCGGTGCCGGCCTTGCGCGACCAACTCCAGCCCTCGCCCATCTTGTGCCACTCCACCGGACCGCCCTGACCTGTTGCCTGGTGCAACTCGCCGAGCGCCTTGAACGCCGACTCCTCGCCGACCTTCCACTTCGCGCTCTTGACGAACTGGAAAACGCCGATGTTCCAGCCCTGGTTCCAGCCGCGCAGTGCCATCCCGAACGCAGCGGTCGACTTGCCCTTCATCTCACCGGTATGCACCATCAACAGCGGCCGGTTCCGGCGTTGCCGGGTGGTCAGTCCGTCCTGCGGTACGACGCTCGGCTGTCCCTTCGGCATCAGGCAGCCCGCCGATCCGTGACGGTGCGCACCAAGTTGCCTGCGGCAACATCGCCCAGGTCCAGATACTCCGCCTGCAGGTCGACGGCAAGCTCCGCGGCCAGTCCAAGCCGCACACCACGGCGAGGTTCGCAGTCCACCACCACCGAGGCGATGCCCTGCTGAGCCAGCCATCCAGCCGCCTGCCTCGCCTTGGCGAAGGCTCGATCGCCAGCGGTCGCCCGGCCGTCGGTGACGAGCACCAGCAAGGGCCGTCTGCGCGGGTCGCGGATGGCGGCGATGCGCAGCACCTCGGCAGCTTGGAGCAGTCCCTCGGCCAGCGGCGTCCGACCACCTGTCGGCAGCGATTCCAGCCGGCGTACGGCGGTCTCGACGCTGCCGGTCGGCGGAAGCGCAACGGTGGCGCCGGCTCCGGCGAAGGTGACCAGGCCGACCGTGTCGCGGCGCTGGTACGCATCCAGCAGCAGCGAGACGATCGCGGTCTTGACCTCGCCCATGCGCTTCTTCGTACCCATCGAGCCGGACGCGTCGACGCAGAACAGGACCAGGTTGCCTTCGCGTCCCTCCCGGACTGCGAACCGTACGTCGGAGCTGCGGACAGCGAGGCCGGGCCCGGATCGGCCGCGGGCGTGCTGGTGGGGTGCGGCCGAGCGGATCGTGGCCAGCAGGTGCGGGCGGCCCGACTCA
>JAWWPC010000188.1:0-25222 GCA_033851055.1 Kribbellaceae bacterium
GACCGTGGTGACGAGAAGTGTTCCCGCAATGAAGCCCAGGGAGGTCGCGATGCCGATGTGCGGCAGGCGGATCGCCCCGATGTCGTCGATGTGCGAGCCGTGCAGTGCCTCGATGATCAGCTTGACCCCGATGAAGGCGAGGATCAACGACAGCCCGACGTTGAGGTAGATGATCCGCTCGAGCAGTCCGCCGATCAGGAAGTACAGCTGCCGCAGGCCCATCAAGGCGAAGGCGTTGGCGGTCAGCACGACGTACGCGTCCTGGGTCAGACCGAAGATAGCCGGGATCGAGTCGAGCGCGAAGATGACGTTGGCCATGCCTATCGCCGCGATCACGATGACCAGCGGTGTCAGGACCCGGCGGCCATCCACCCTGCTGACGAGCTTGGCGCCGTCGTAGTCGTGGGCGAACGGGAGGATCCGGCGCAGACCGCGCAGTACCGCGTTCTCCTGGAAATCGGCTTCGTCGTTCTCACCTTCGAGGGCAAGGCGGACAGCGGTGTAGACCAGGAACGCACCGAAGATATAGAAGACCCAACTGGCCGCCGCGATCGCCGCCGCTCCGGCCAGGATGAACACGGCCCGCAGCAGCATCGAGACGACGATGCCGATGTACAGAACCTTGTCCTGGGCGAGTGGGGGAACAGCGAAGCGCGCCATGATAATGACGAAGACGAAGAGGTTGTCCACGCTCAGGCTGTACTCGGTGATGTAGCCGGCCACGAACTCCGAGCCGGATGCTCCCGGACTCGACACGAACAAGATGCCGGCGAATACCGCGGCGAGGCCGACGTACAACAAGACCCAGCGGGTGGCGTCCTTGATCGTCACGGTGTGGTTGCGGCGGGCGATCACGATCAGGTCGAAAGCGACGATCGCCAACAAGGCAACGATCGTGATGATCCACACCTGCGGGGACACGGCAGAGACCATGGCAATCCTCCGGACGTCGACATAGGACAGGTCCGGAGGTCTCTTCCGCCCGAAGTCTCGGACCGACAGCACCGGGCCGACCCGAGGGCCTTCCGTGATGACGACGCTGCCGCGAAGGAATACTCCCCTCCAACTGCTGGGCGATCCTAACCCAGCCGGAGCCAAAAGTGTATCCCGTATGTCACATACGGAACACAGAGCGTTGGATCGCCCCTTCAAGGTACCCAAGCAAGTGGAAGAAATCGAAGCGGAGTCATCTAGATAAGCAGCTTGCACAAGCCGCTTGTGTAAATGCTAGGGTGACTCCATGGTCGAGAGGAACACGGCAGAGGTCGCGGTCCGGCTGTCCGTGGCGATGTCCCGGTTGAAGTCGCGACTGCGCGAAGAAGCCGGTATGACGAGATCGGGGTTCACGATCTCGCAGCTGTCGATCCTGCATCGCATCCTCGAGACGGGCCCTGCGACGGCCGCATCACTGGCCGCAGCCGAGCATGTGAGCCAGCAGGCGATCGCGCAGAGCGTGGCGATCCTGAAGGAAGCCGGGCTGGTTCGAGGCGACCGGGACGCGACGGACGGCCGCAAGGTCTTGATAAGCGTCACTGCTGCCGGCGGTGAGCTGTTCGAGTCATTGCTGAACTCGCGCAACGCGTGGCTGGTCCAGGCGATCGACGCGATGATCGGCCCGCAGGAGCGACCGAACCTCGACCTCACGATCGAACTACTGGAGCGACTGGCCGGAGCGGACACCCCGGCCGGACAGTACAACCCGGCCCACAAATGAAGGAATCTGAGATGACCACCCCGGCACCTGTCGACCCGAGCCGCACCGCGCTGCTGGTGATGGACTACCAGCCTTTCATCCTCGGCAACTACCCGAACGCGGCCGACCTGATCGAACGAACTGCCGAAGCAATAGCGCAAGCACGCGCCGGTGGCTTGAAGATCGTCTATGTCCGGGTGGCATTCACCCCGCAGGACTACGCGGCGATCCCCAGTCGCAACAAGGGCTTCGCCGCCATCGCCAAGGCCGGTGTCCTGGATGACGGGACCCCGGAAGCAGCCATCCATCCCGACCTTGCCCCCGTGGACGGCGACATCGTTGTCACCAAAACCCGCCGCGGTGCGTTCAGCACGACCAATCTCGCCAACTACCTGCACACCCATGGCATCGACAGCCTCGTCCTCGCCGGCCTCTCCACGAGCGGGGTTGTGCTATCGACCGTGAGTGACGCCTCCGATCATGATTACCGAATTCTCATCCTGACCGATTGCTGTGATGACGGGCGCCCCGAGGTACATCGCGTCTTGATGGAGCAGGTCTTCGCCCACCAAGCCGACCTCATCGACACCAAAATGCTGCCTTCGGTCCTCGGGCGGTGATCCCTCGGCTGTGGCCCGTTGCCCGGCCGTCAGCCTCGACCTGTATCGATTCCGCTCAGGATCGGCGACCCCTAAGGTGCGGTTAGCAACATCCGCTTCCGGTTCCGCCTCCGCATTCGCAGCAGCACGCCGCGCCAGCGGTGGACGGTGTACTACCACCGGCAGCGGCGGCGCCCGCGGGAACTACGCGCACAATCTGCGACACCGACGGGATGCCGCGCCAGTCCAGCAATGACAGCATGTACATTCCGAGCGGGAGAATTCCCCAGTTGGCCTCGATCTTCAGGTTGACCCGTCCAAAGGCGGCTCGGGTCACCGGCACGGCGACCACGCGCTGGTTCGGATCAGTTGTGTGCGTCACGGAGGTGAGCCGGGTCAGCGTGGCACCCGTCACCGAAGCCGGTCCGCTGTATGTCGCCTGATAGCGACCGCCCAGCTTCAGGGTAGAAGACACGCCGGTGAGCCTCGGCCGGACGACCCCTGGCTGCATGTACCACGGTTTGTAGACCTCGAACCGTGTCTCGACTGAACCTTGTGGTGCAGTCGTTCCCAACGTGACGACCGAGCCATCAGGCAGCAGTACGCACGTGCTGTGGTACATGCGCGCCACCTTGGGGCCGGCCAGTTGTTGCCACGCCCTTGCCCCATAGGGCAGACGCGCCGCCAGGAGGCGCGGCTTGGTGTTGTGATCACCTCCGCCAGCGACGAAAGCAGACCTGTCAGGCAAGACGGTCGCGCAACTGTGCATCGCTGCTGATTTCAGATACGGGCCGTTAGTGAATCTGACCGACTTGGCGTTCAAGTCGACGGTTGCCGTCGTCCCTGTCACGCCCCTTGCGCAACCGCCGCCGATGACCATGACCTTCTGGGCCTGGGCGGGGTAGAGCAAGAGGCTATTCGCTTGATCCCGGCAGTTAGGGTGGGGCAAGCCGGGAATTGGTTTCCAGGCGTTGTTCCTCCAGTTCCAGCAGCCAGGAGATGTTTGCGCCAGTCCGCCCCAGTTGGCTCCGGAGAAGCATAAAGTGCCAGTCTTGCGGAGTACCATCCCGGCGTACAGCGGGAACAGCCGCCGGCCAGGTAATTTCGTCCACTTTCCCGTGGCGGGGTTGTAAGTCTCATTGATGGACGTCACCTTGCCGTTAGCGTCCAGCCCGCCGACGACGATTGGATTGCCGACGGCGTTCACCGGTCCATTCGGGTACCAGCGAGCGACGTTCATCAGCCCAGTTGGCGTGAATTCCTCGGTCTCGTCATCGAAAACGTAGGACTGGCGAACCCCGGTGTATTTCTGTTCTTGGGCCGCATAGCGACCGGTGCCACCGAAGAACAACAAACGACCGTCACTCAGGTGTAGGTGGCCGGAGCAAAATAGATCTACGTCTTCCGGCATCGAAATCTCTCTGGGACATATTTCGGGTGACGCGGGATCCCATAGCCAGGTCTTGAATATCTTGGAGCCAAAGAACGATCTATTGTATCCGGATCCAGCCGTCATCAGCACCTTGCCAGACTTTGTCAGGCTGGCATGGATCGCGTTGACTGCGTAGCCGTTCACGGTGCAGTTCGCCACCACCGACCAAGTGCCGGCCGCGGCCCCTGCAGCGACCGGCTGAGGTGTGGACACCGGTTGCTTTTCAGCATCCGTGTAGACGTGGTTCGCAGCGTACGCGCCGTTCGGGTCTGTCAGCATGCGGCTGACGCAGGCGCCGAACTCTGCGGCTGGGGCAGTGTTACAGGTGACGCCCTCTCCCGTCACCTTAGGTAGCGGCGCAGCAACAGGAGAGACAATAGTTCGCCCAGATTCGGCCGTCGATGCATTGACCACCGAGATGACCACGGCGATGACCGCAACCAGTGCAATCGCCGGCGCCTTTCTTAATGATCGCAACTTAAGTCTGACAATCAGCCACCACCACTTACGCAGTGTTCGCAAGCGGGATCGCCGCGATGCCATGTTCGTTGAAATATCCATCGAAACAATGCCCTCCCGTCATCGCCGACGCATGTCTCCCCCCTCTCTATCGCGACCGGCATACGATTTGTTACCCCTGCATCACTTGAATATTTAACGTTTTCGTGCATATCGTCGATATATCAGCACAAGCGGGGATTTACAGAAAGTGACTCCACTGCTACTCAGGTGGGCCGCAGCCGGCCTCGCAGGGCCGACGCAGATCTGTCGGCATCGAGGTATATGGCTTTCGACCAGGGCCGATATCACGTGGACGGTGTTCAGTACACGAAGACACGAGAGATCTTCTGGACAGCAGGACGGACGGCGAGGATTGTGAGTTCCAACAGGATCCTCCTCTGATCAGGCTGACTTGGGAAAACGCCATGGCGCGTACTCGAACTGTCTTCGCCTCATCCCTCGTCGCGGTGATAGCCCTTCTGACCCTCGTGCTCGGTGTCGTGGTGGGCCGCGCCAGCAGCTCCGGCGGCGGCGACTCGGGGGGCGGCGGATCCGAGGGCACGGCCAGCGGATCCAAGGTCGACGTCATCATCAAGGCCAGCGACTCCTCGTTCTGGCAGGTCATGCTGGCGGGAGCCAAGCACGCCGGCGATGACTTCGGCATCCGGGTGGGCACGTTCGGGCCTACCTCGGAGACAAACATCGACGAGCAGGTCCAGCTCGTGGAGAACTCGATCTCGCGCGGCGTCAAGGCAATTGTCATCGCGCCGAACTCCTCCAGCGCGCTCAACTCGGCGATCGAGCGGGCCCGCAAGGCGGGCATCAAGGTGATCACTGTCGATACCCGAGTGACCACCCCGTCCGAGGGCTACATCGGCACCGACAATGTCAAGGCCGGCGTACAGGCCGGACAACGGATGTGCGAGGTACTCACCGCGCAGAATCGCACCCGCGGAGCGGTGCTGATCGAGTCGTCGGTGGCCGGCATCCAGTCGCTGGTCGACCGCGACCGCGGCTTCCGGCAGGGCTTGGCCGAGAAGTGCGGGAACGTGGATGCCTCCCTCCAGCGCTACAACAACAACGACATCAACACTGCCGCTTCTCAAGTCAACGATGTGCTGACGGCCAACCGTGAACTGCTGGGTGTGTTCGCCGACAACAACACTTCCGGTGTTGGCGCCGCCCGCGCTGTCAAGGACAACAACGCAATCGACCGTATCCCAGTCATCGCGTTCGATTCCGACCCGCAGGAGAACGCCGCCTTGGCCGACAGCAGCATCGACGCGCTGGTCGTGCAGAACCCCTACTTCTTCGGCTACCAGGGTGTGCTGTCCGCCGCGATGGCAGCCAACGGACGGATCCCGCCGCGCGACATCGACCCCGGTGCCGTTGTCGCCGACAAGACGAACATGAACGACGAGGCCGTCAAAGCGCTGCTGGAGCCGCCGACCGAGAAGGCTGGCGGATGACCACCGCGCCAGCGGTCGACCGGACGGCGGTCGATCCCGAGCCGGTCGCCGAACTGCGCGAGGTGTCCAAGGCCTTCGGGCCTGTACAGGCGCTGACTGACGTGACGCTGCGGCTGCGGCCCGGACGGGTGCACTGCCTGGCCGGGGAGAACGGCGCCGGCAAGTCCACGATCATCCGGGTGCTCACCGGCGCCCTGCACCGCGACAGTGGCGAATACGACATCGACCAGCGGCCGGTCACCACCGCCGAGCCCGCGTTCCTGCGCGCGGCCGGGGTCCAGGCCGTCTACCAGGAGCTGAGCCTGTTGCCGCACCTGTCGGTGGCGGAGAACCTGTTCATGGGCCGGCTGCCGTCGCGGGCGGGGGTGCTCGACCGCCGCGCCCTGCGGGTCCGCGCCCGCAGTGCGCTCGACGAGGTGGGACTCTTCGCACTCGATCCGGATACCGTCGTCGAGCGGCTGCCGGCCGCCACCCGGCAGATGGTCGAGATCGCCAAGGTGCTGACCGCCGAGTCCGTCAAGGTCATCGTGTTCGACGAGCCGACAACAGCGCTGACCGAGGACGAGTCGGCCGGGTTGCTGGAGCACATCCTGCGGCTGCGCGCCCAGGGCGTGGCCATCCTGTACGTGACCCACCGCCTCGAGGAGATGTTCGCGATCGGCGACGAGGTCACCGTCCTCCGCGACGGCGCCGTTTCCGAGCATGGTCCGATGGACGCGTACGACGAGGACCGGCTCATCACCGCGATGGTCGGCCGTCAGGTCACCTCGCTGTACCCGGACGCCAACCGTGACGAGGGCGACGCCGCGCTGCGGGTCCGCGGTCTGCGTCGGCTGCGCGACGGTCCGGCCATCAACCTGGAGGTGCGCGCCGGCGAGATCCTCGGCATCGGCGGGCTGCTCGGCGCCGGGCGCAGCGAGCTGCTGCTGGCGATCTTCGGTGCCGAGCCGGTGGTCGAGGGCGAGATCCAGGTGGCTGGCCGAACAGTCCGAGCGACCGGGCCGCGCACCATGATGAACGCCGGCGTGGGCCTGCTGACCGAGGACCGAAAGGTACTTGGGCTGCTGCCCGAGCTGTCGATCCGGGAGAACGTCACTATCGCCAGCCTGCGCAACGGCTCACGGCGCGGCCTGCTGCCCGGACGCGACATGGCCATCGAGGCCGACCGTCTGCTCGACAGCCTGCGGCTGCGGGCCGGCTCGTACGACCAGCCGGTCTCGACGCTGTCCGGCGGCAACCAGCAGAAGGTGCTGCTGGCCAGGTGGCTGCTCACGAACCCCAAGGTCCTGCTCTTCGACGAGCCGACCAAGGGCATCGACGTCGGCGCCAAGGGCGAGCTGTATGCGGTCATCGGCGACCTGGCCGAGCGCGGGCTAGGCATCGTCGTTGTGTCGTCGTACTTGCCGGAGCTGCTCGGCCTGGCAGACCGGGTGCTGGTGTTGCGCGACGGAGCGGTGGCCGGCGAGCTGCCCGGCGGGGCGTCGGAAGAAGACGTAATGCGCTTGGCCAGCGGTGGTGGGTCGGCTGACGACACCGGCACAGTCAGTAGCGGCGGAAGGGAGTCCGACGATGCCTAAGCTGCTCTGGCGTGAACCTGTGGAGACCGTCACCATCAGCAGCGGGATGGCCTCGGCCCCCGAAGGCGCGGCTCCGCCTGAGGGTGTGGCCCGGCCGATCGGCTCCGGCCCAGTCGATGCAAGCCTGCCGGTCGCCGGGCACCGGGTACGCAGTCTCGGCGACATCGCGGGTCGCGAGAGTGGCGGCCTGGTTGTGCTGCTGGTTGCGGTCGGCGCTCTCACGCTGGCGAGCGACCAATTCCTGACCGCCGGCAACCTGTCCAACCTTGTCCGACAGGTGGCCATCTTCGCGATCATCGCCGTCGGTCAACTGCTAGTCATCCTCACGGCCGGTATCGACCTGTCGGTCGGCTCCGTCCTCGGGTTATCCGGCTGTGTGACCGCCCAACTGCTGGTCGGCGGGTGGCCGACTGTGGTGGCAATTCTGGTCGGCCTCCTGATCGGAGCCGTACTGGGTCTGGCCAACGGGCTGCTCGTCACCCGTCTGGGGCTTCCCCCGTTCATCGCCACCCTCGGCATGCTCGGCATCGCCCGCGGCATCGTGCTGGTCATCACCGATGCCAAGACCGTGCAGGGGCTGCCGGACAGCTTCCAGACCATTGCGAATGGCACCTTCCTCGGCGTTCCGAACCTGCTGATCATCGCCGCGGTCATCGTGGCGGCCGCCTGGTTCATGCTGACCCGCACAGTGTTCGGCCGCTACATCTACGCGGTGGGCTCCAACCCGGAGTCTGCGCGGCTGGCCGGTGTTCCGGTCCAAGCCGTCACCGTCTCGGTGTACCTGATCTCAGGCCTCCTCGCCGGCCTCGGCGGCGTACTGCTCACCTCCCGGCTCGGCGCCGGCATCCCGACGGCGGGGACGGGCTTCGAACTCAACGCCATCGCCGCCTGCGTCATCGGCGGCGCGAGCCTGTTCGGCGCGAAGGGCAGCGCCCTCGGCGCGGCGACCGGCGCATTGATCATGGGCGTGCTCAACAATGGCGGCAACCTGCTGGCGATCAACGCTTTCTACCTGCAGATCGCCATCGGCGTGCTGATCCTCGTGGCAGTCGGCTTCGACCAGTGGAACAGCCGCTCAGCCAGCCGCTCCGGCTGACGGCCGTCGTCTTCGTCGGCGGTTCAGACACCTGCCCCCGGCGTTAGTCACGGCGGTCAGGGCTTCGTCGAGGCGATCGAATCGACCTGCGCCACCGCCCGATGCGCCGCGAAGACCGACCAGCGCTGGGGACAGAAGGGTCCGGGGAGTCACAGCCACCTCACAGGCCGCGTACAGGGACCTCACATGAGCGGCTGGCAATCTCTGTGCTGTTGCCTATCCAAAGGAGCGCCATCATGAACGATTACGACCCTAGAAACCCCCACGAGACCCTTCCCGCTCGCCCCGTTTCGAGCGGAACGTCAGGGCCGCCGGTTGCTGGAAGTTCAGGCGGCGCCGGCGCTGCGCCGCCAAGGGTAGGGCGATTGCTGTCGAACAGAAAAAGTGGAGGGATCGCGGCCGCTGCGCTGATGGCTGCGGTGATCGGACTTTCCGCCGGTTGTGCCGCGACCCCCTCGGCAACTGCGACGGCCCCCTCGTCACCGGCCACCTCCCCCTCGGCAACAGCCGCGGCGCCCTCGGGAACACCAGGGCGCCCCCGGCCCGGCGGCGCCGCCGGCGGCGGCGGCGGGGGATCCAACGCTCGGTCTGGACCGGCCTCAGGGGGAGCAGCCGGCACGGTTGACAGCGTGTCCACGTCGAGCTTCACAATGTCGACACCAGCCGGTCAGAAGGTGACCGTCAACGAGGCGTCCTCGACGACGTACCAGAAGGGGACGAGCTCGAGCTCGGCGAGTGCCATGACAAAAGGCGAAAGTGTCCTTGTAGTTGGGACCACCAGCGGAACGACCATCACGGCCACGAAGGTCATCATGCAACCGACTGGCGACTACGGATCTGCGGCTTCCTCGGCGGCAGGGGTGGTCCCCTTCAAGCGCGGTGCACCGAGCGCGTCGAAGCAGGTCGGTCAGGTCCCGGCGAACTACGTTGAGGGGTCGGGGACGGTCGTCAGCGGAACGGCAGCGAATCAGGCGACGCAAGCTGCGTTGGGCGCCTACCCCGGGGGCGTCGTCGACCGTGTTGTGAAGCTGAGCAGCGGCGAGTACGAGGTCCACAACATCGGCGTCAACTGGCCACACCACGTCTTCGTCACCCAGGACTTCAAGGCCGTCGGCGCCAACTAGGCGCCGCGGCAGAGCGCATGCATCAGCCCGTACGACTCTTCGAAGCTGGCCAGGGACGTTGCACGACCAGCAGGCGTGGACGTCGGTCCCCCGACAGGGCCGCGTGTAGCGTCCCGACCAGCTCCGTGACCAGCTCGGCCAACGCGCCGACGGCGAAGATCACCGACGATCGTGACGTCGCGTTCTTCGACTATCCGGCCGAGCGGTCGCCTGGGGCCCCGGCAGCCTCTTCGCCGACGCGTGGTCCCGGTACTGCCCGCAAGCGCCCGGAGCCTTCTTAGCCTCCACCAGTACCGAGCCGTCGCAAGGCGAAGGGACGGTCGGAACGGCTGGGATGGATCACCGGCACAAAGCAGGGCAACCAATCTGTGCCTGTTGCCGACAGCCCCTTACGTACGACCACGGCTGCCGCGGCAGCGCTCAATTCGCCCGGGAGATCGGACAGCTGGTCGATGCGATCGGTCGGTAGGTGATCACCTACGTCGATTCGTGGATGCTGACCCATGCTGCGGTTGCTGTTAAGCATGGCCGCGGCGCAGAGGCCGGTCTCCTGTGAAGGAGACCGGCCTCTGGCGTTTGGACGGTCACGGACCGCTGACGCCGAGCAGGTGGAGCATGGAGCGGCGGATGAGGTCATTGCGCATTGCCTGGGTGGTGAGTCCCTCGGCGCCGAAGCCGACGAACACCGTGTCGTTCGTGGTCACACCGGCGCCCTCCTCGAAGGCGGTCTGCGAGCGGATCCAGTCGTTGGAGTTCGCCACGGAGCCCTCGGCCGCACCGGACACCGTCCAGCCGCCCAGGTCGGTCTCGAAGGACGTCTCGGCCTGGGTGGCACCACCGATGGTGACCTTGGCGTCGTCGACGAAGACCCCGAGACCCTGCGAACCCCAGTCGCTGACGTAACTGATCGAGACCTCGACCTGCTTCCCGGCAAAGGCCGACAGGTCGATGTTCCAGTCCTGCCAGCCGGAGCTGTTACCGGTAGCGGCGTGCCAGGCCCCGCTGGTTCCGGTCGGTGCGCACGTCGCGTTCTGGTAGTGCGCCAGGTGTGGGTGCAGCGCCACCCACCCGGACCGACAGCTCTGGCCGGTTCCCTGCTGGGTGTGCCCTCCGCCGTCCGGCAGCGTCGTCCAGTCGTCCTGTCCGACGGTGTGCGCCTCGACCATCAGGTAATCCCAGTCGAGTTCGGTGTCGTACGACGCTTTGAAAGACAGTGCGCCGCTGGCCGCGCCGGTCAGGTCGACCGTGCGGGTCAGCCGTTTGTAGCTCGCGTCCGCCCGCTGGCTGTAGAGGTACCAGTCACCGGTGAACGGCTCGTACGGCGCGGCGCCCGGCCGCTGCCACTTGAAGGGCGCCGAGCTCGCGAACTGCGGGAACTGAGCGGCCGGCAGGAAGCTCGACGTCAGCAGGAACGCCGCCGTGTGGTTCTGGTTGTTCGCGGAGTCGCCGCCGTTGAATGTTCCGGCGAACCCGTTGAAGGCGCCGCTGACCCCGACGACCGGGAACGGCCCGGCGTTGCCGGTGCCACTGTTGTCGAGGTAGTTGTAGGCCCCCAACCAGTACTGCTGGAAGTCGTTCAGCAGCGGCAGGCACGGGTACACCCCTGGGGTGGTGCACTCGCCCTGCTCCTCCTCGAACGGGTTGTAGGAGAAGGCCCCGTCCGCGCCGGTAGCCAAGCCGGCGTTCTTACCCGTGTAGAGCAGCTTGCCGCCCTCGTTGAGATAGTCGCGAACCGTCAGCTCGAGGTCGAGCGCCAACTCGGCCGCGGTGCCGCCCGGTTGGCCGACCTCCCGGGTGATGATGTCGTCGCCGTGCTCCCAGACCACGGCCTTGTAGTGCGACAGCACGCCGAGGTGATGCGGTGCCGTGCGGTTGTTGGCGTCGACGTCGTACACGTCCGAGGTGCGACCGGCCGCAGTCAGCGCAGCGGCGTACTCGTCGGCGTACTTGGCGCTCGTCACACCCTGGGCCGGACTGGCACCTGTGACGTCCTCGGCGGCCAGGATCAGCACGTCCCCGCCGATGTCGGTCGCGACCTTGTAGCTGAAGTGCTCGCTCGAGACCGGGCCCGTCGCGGGCTTGATGCCGGTGAACCAGACCTCAACCGAGTCACCAGGCTTGGTACGACGTACCGTCCCGCGGAACTCGGCGTAGTAGTCGTCGCCCGTGTCGCCGTACCGTTCGCCCCCGTTCCACATCGACACCTTGTCGCTCACCGAGCGGCCGCCGTTGACCTTGTAGTTGATCCGCAGGTCCTTCAGCGCCCGCTTCGCCGTCACGGCGACCGGCTGGGTGGTGCCGTACGAGACCTGGAACGGGTCGATCACCAGGTCCGCGGCCTTGCGTCCGACTGCCGAGACCGGGTCGTCCGGGTCGTGGGTCGACTTCGCGACGGAGAGCGCGAACGGGAGGTTCTTCGCGAACTCGGCCTGGATCAGCTTCTCGTCGTCGGGGAAGTTGAAGCCGCTGACGCAGTCCTCGGGCAGCCATTCGTCGTCCGGGTTCGATGCCGATGCGGTCTCGCAGGTCGTCATCTCCGGGGTGACCGCGAGGGTGCCGTACTTGACCGTCGCGTGGTTGTCGGTCTCGCCATTGGTGGTGTAGAGCTCAGCGGAGATGTCGGGGTCGTAGCCGGGCACCGCCGGGTGCGCGTCGTCCCCGACCATCGCCTCATAGATCACGTCGTCCGGTGAGGGGGTGCTCACCTGCCAGCCGACGCCGTACAGCAGCAGCTCGGCAGCGGAGTGGTAGTTGATGAGCTCCTTGAAGCGGACCCGCTTGAGCAGACTGTCGAGCGCCTTCGTCTCCGGCTCGGAGTTCGGGCCGGTGCCACGGAAAGTCTCGCTGCTCGGATCGGGCGAGGATCCCTCGTTGTCGTAGCCCCACTTGACCGCGAAGTTGCGGTTCGGGTCGACGCCGTCCCCGCCGGTGATGGCACCGTCGCCGTTGTTGTCGCGCAGGTTCTTGCGCCACAGCCGGTTGTCCACGGTGAAGGTGAAGTCGTAGCCGTCGGGATTCGCCACCGGTAGGAACCACAGCTCGGTGGTGTTGACCAGCGCCGTGAGCTCGGCGTTGCTGCCGTAACCGTCCAGGTAGTAGTGCATCAGCCGGCGCACCACCTCGGGTGTGATCCACTCGCGAGCGTGCTGGGCACCGGCGTACAGCACCGCGGGTCGCTTACCGTCCTGGAGCTGGCGGGCGCCCTTCGTCACCTTGAGTGCGAGGATGTCCTGGCCGTTGACGGACTTGCCGATGCTGACCAGCTTGGTCAGCCCAGGGTTCGCGCGGGCGGTCGCGATCAACTCGTCGCGGATGCCACCGGCCTCGCTGTACGAGCGGTAGACGGTGTTTCCTGCGAGCGCGATCCGGGCAGCCTCCTCGGAGGCGTTGTTGCCCTTGACCTTCTTAACGGCCAGCTCGACCCCGTCGCTGCGCAGCTTCTCGGCCTGGAGGTCGGTGATGACGGCCTCCACCCGGACCTTGCCGTTCTCGGCCTTTCCGGTGGCAACGTCCTCGTGGTCCAGGCCGAGTGCGGCCAGCTTCTGCAGCTGGTCGGGGACCAGTTCGCCGGCGTACACCTCCAGGCCGCCCTTATCCCCTTGGCCTGGTACGGCGGTCGCTGATGGACCGGCAACCAGCGCCCCCGCGGCGAGTGTTAGTACTGCCACGAATACAGGAGTTCTGCGCATGTCGCCCTCCCCGTTGGACGGTGCATTTCTGGGCAGAATCCAGCACTCCAGGTCACAAGTCAACAGCTCACCGTAATCGGAAGCGTGCCACGGCGGCCTGTAATTCGAACCCACCCTCTGCGGCCTCGATGCTCGGGGGTTCTGTGAGCGGCCAGCTAGATGACGTGACATCCGGGAGATCGCAGCCCGGCTCGGACCGTTCGGAATCGAACCGGCCGGATCCGGGCTCGACGTCTTGACCGAGGAGCCGCCACGTGTCGGTCACCCCTGGTCTCGCACCTTGCTGTCATCGCGACGCCGCACGTCGCGGGAGCGACGCGGGATTCGCTGATGGCGAGTGCGCAACGTCTCGTCGAGAACGTGCGGCGCCTCGATTCCGGGGGCGAACCGCAGTGGATCCGCAACTGGAGCGCTAGAAGGGGCGACGCCGGAGCGGTCGATGAACGTGCCGGTAGGGCCTTCGCCGCCGCGCGTGGCTAGTTCGTCGCCGGGCTTTTCCACCGTCGCCCGGCGAAGTGCCCGCGCACATCCCGCCCGGGGTAGAGCGCCTGGTAGCCCGCCTCGGAGAGGTCCCCCTGGCCGTCTTCACCGCCTCGTGGGACCTCGTCACCTGGAGCCCGCTCTGGACGGCCCTCCTCGGCGAGCCGGTCCGTCCCGGCACGGGTCGACCGAACCTCTTGCGGTCACACGTCACCGGGACGGCCCTGGGCGACGGCGAGAGAAGGATCGTCAGCCGGTCGGGCGGTATCGACGTCTTCGAGGCATCGCTCGTGGCCGCCCTCCGCTGGGTTCACGGCCGATACCCCGGCGATCGCGGGGTGAGGGCCCTTCGAGGAGCTGCTGGCCTCGAGCGAACGGTTCCGGGAGCTATGGGAGAGCGGCGCAGTGGGCGAGCACCAGTCGGAGCGGAAGGTCGTGCGGAGCAATGTCGCCGGTGACGTCGAGCTCGATTGCGACGTGTTCAGCGTCGCCGGCACCGACCTGCGCATCGTCGCCTAAACCGCAGCCTCGGGATCCGAGGCCGCCGCGAAGCTCGACTTCCTGCGCGTCTCCGCCATCGCTGCGGTCGGGCCCGCGAGCTGACGCCCGCTCGCCGCGAGACCTAGCTGTACTGCCCAGGTACGCGGGTTGATCTGTGACGACTCAACCAACTAGGTTTGCTATCTCCCGAGACGCGGAGGACGACTGGCCGCCCGCCTCAACATGTAATCGTCGCTGCTGGGATTCCGCCGACTTACACGACTGAAGGTGATACCTGCAGACGTCTGCTCAACTGACGCCTCGTAACGGAATCGACCGTCGCCGTACCCGAAGGAGTACTTCAACGGATTCTGAGTTGGAGGCGCTTCGCCGATCACGCGAAGTGAATCCCTTGATGCGGTGTCGTAGGCGAGTAGCAGGGCGTCTGTAGCCATCGACTCCGCCTGGTCACGGTCGAGAACGGGACTCTGGCCCGACCAAGAATCAGATATCTCCTTTCGGAGCTTATTGGCAATAGCCGTTAGCCCCGCAATAAACAGACCTGGCGCAATGTCCCCCGCCATCTGAACCAAGAAGCTCGCAGATTCAGCCGAAGGCCCCCACTCAAAGTCCACATATTGCTTCGTAAGGGCATTCGGCGGCTCAGGGCCACCTTCGGGTACGTATAGATGCTTAACATCTCCAATATCGAGCGAGCCCGGGACCGCGAACACCCAAGCTTCACGAGGCTGGGGTGATTCAACGTATATGGTTTCGATGATCGCTATACAAACTGTGGTTTCGAGAGGCCTCTCAGCGGCATCCACGATTGCACCTCAATTTCCCCACCGTGTTCCCCTTCGAACGTCTTGACACGTAGGCGTCATGATGGCGGCTAGATCCGGTCGTGGCTAGCGCCGCGCGTCTCGCCGTACCGAGCAGCTGCGTTCAACTTCTCGGACGACAGTAACTGTTTGACGGTCACCGCCAACTGCCCACTGGCGGCCAATCGATTCCCAAGGGCGCCCAGCACGCAGAGTGATGCTGAGCGAGGGTGGGCAGCTATGCCGTACGCCCTCCTCCCGGCGTGATGTCGACTCTGCGGTAGATGAGGTCGAAGTCGGTCGCCCGAAGCCCCGTCGTCGCCAAGGTTCTGGCCCCGAAGCACGCTGATTCGACGGCCAGCACGCGCCATCGGCCGGAGCACCCATCGCGGCACGACAGGATGCCAAGCATCGAGGGCTGACCGTGAGAGGGACTATCGCGCCCGTCCGGGATCGTGATGGCCGACGCGATGGCCAGAAACGTGTGCGGCGCTTGCGCTATCGCGTTACCACGGCGGGCCGGTCGGCGCCAGGCCTCGGATACGGTGGCCTCACCATGCGAGCCATACAGTGCGCCCGTTTCGGCGGCCCGGAAGTCCTAAACCTCGTCCACGTGTCCGAACCAGTGGCGGTCGATGGACAACTGCTCGTCGACGTGAGCGCGGCAGGGGTCAACTTCGCCGATACCAGCCGCATCGCCGGGTCCTATCGTCCAACACCGGAGCTGCCGTTCATCCCCGGCACCGAGGTGGTCGGGCGGACCGCCGACGGCCGCCGGGTGCTCGCGCCCATCTTCGGCGGTGGCGGATTTGCCGAACGGGCGGTCGTCGCGGCCACGGATGCCGTGGCGGTGCCCGACGGGGTTGGCGACAGCGAGGCGCTCGCGCTTCTCGTTCAGGGACTGACCGCCTGGCACGTACTGAAAAGCTGCGCACGAATACGCCGCGGCGAGACGGTCGTCGTCAACGCCGCAGCTGGCGGTGTCGGCTCGCTTGCTGTACAGCTCGCCAAGCACTTCGGCGCGGGGCGCGTCATCGGGACGGCCTCGACAGACGCCAGACGCAACCTGGCACTCTCCATCGGTGCGGACGTGGCCGTGTCCAGCGATGCAGACGGTTACGCCGAGCGGGTCCTCGACGCCAACGATGGCAGGCCGGTGGACATCGTCCTCGACTCGATCGGCGGCCGGGTGTTCAGCGCCGGCCTCGAGATTCTGGCGAACTTCGGACGTCTGGTCACCTTCGGCAACGCCTCCCGCGCGGGCCGTCCGCTCATCGACTCGGGCACCCTCGCCGACCGCAACACCGCCGTGATGGGCTTCTGGCTGCGGCCGGCCCTCGCTGTCCCCGGCACCTATGCGGAGCCGCTGACCGAGATGTTCGCGCTCGTCACCGCAGGAGTGTTGAAGCCGCTGACCGACGCCGCATATCCTCTCCAGGATGCTCGCCGTGCCTTCGAGGACCTCCTCGCCCGCAGAACCACCGGCAAGATCACCCTGTGTCCCTGAGCCTTGATCAGGCAGCCCTGTCCGTGACACTCGCCCTCTCACCCCGCAGGCGGCGGTGCTCTTCACGATGAGCGGGCGTTCCCATCCCTCAGTCGCAGGTCGCGTCGATCAGTACGTTTGACGACGCCGAGATGCTGGCCGTCAAGACAGAGGCGAGACTGGCAGTCGTGGGGATCGCGAGCCGTAGAGTGCGCGTGTCCGTCCGATGACTGTGCACGACACCCAGGTGCTTGTCCTTGCAGACGAGGATTCGCAGGGCGGGAAGGTGGCGCCTGTTCGAGAAATTCGTAGCGAAGCTCCTGTCCACCAGTACGGATTCGAAGATCCCACCGCCCGCAACGCGATCGTGACGGCGGAGGGCAACGAATTCGACGTCGTCGCTAAGCACCGACTCACGGGGCACCGCGATAGCCGAATGCAAGGCCTACACCTGCAACGTGCAAACGGCTGAGCTGACGACCTTCTACGGCAACCTCGACCTCGAGAGGTTCGACCACCCGCAGGCCTCCGGTCTCCTTTGCGCTCTAGACCGACTCACGCCCGAAGAGGAGGAGAAGGCCCGTGCGATCGAGGCAAAGGATGCGTCGTTCAAGTACCTTTCCGCGGATAAGCTCGCCAACGCGATGCCTCACAAGGTGGGCTGATTGCAGACGACCACTGCCCACCTCATAGATGCCAGCGATCGGGCCGTCGTCGTGACCGAGCACGGCGTCTATAGCTCCTGCATCGTGTTGCGAACACCCACACAAGTCGCAGTCTGGGGGCAGCGAACCGGTCCCGGCCAGCGCTTGCGGGCTGCTGGCTGCTGGCTGCTGGCTGCCTCCGATTACGCCGATGGCCTTCCGATCGCCGACGCTGTTGTGCCGCAGCCGACCCGCCGAGCGGCCAGCGCCAGCGGAGGCACAAACCCGGTGCTGGTGGCCCCCTGGTCGGCTCCACCTCTGACTTCGGGTACCAGCATCCGGCTTCTCCGCGTCTTCGCTCGGGAGAGCGACCCGCGACGCCGATGATCTGCGCGTCGGTATCCGCGACCGAAGCCGCCGGACCCCTCTCAAGCGGCACTGCCGGGTCCTTGGCGGCCCTCGGGCCAGCGTGGTCCTTGGGTTGGCTTGATCTTGGAGTGGCAGAAGATCAACTCCGAGGACTGGCCGCCAGACGAGCTTCCGGCCTATCAGGAGGGTTCGGGGCAGTCACAGTACCCTCACAGGCCGCCCCCAGGGATCTCTCATGAACGGGTGGCAACCTCTGCGTCGTTACCTAAGTACGAGGAGACCCATCATGAACGAATACGACCCAACAAACCCCCACGAGACCCTTCCCGATAGCCCCACCTGGAGCGCGACGTCAGGGCCGCCGGCTGCTGGAAGTTCAGGCGGCGCCGACGCTGTGCCGCCTCCCCCGCCAGCGTCTTCGCCAGACTCGTCGGCCTCGGCAACCATGGCCACGCAGGCACGCCGGCCAAGCGTACGGCGATTGCTGTCGAACAGAAAAAGTGCAGGGATCGCGGCCGCTGCGCTGACGTGTGCGGTGATCGGACTATCCGCCGGTTACGCCGCGTCCGCCTCGGCAGCCGCCACGTCCCCCTCGGCACCAGCCACGTCCCCCTCGCCCGGGTTCGGCACCGCTGGCGGCGGGCCTCGGTCTGGACCGGCCGCAGGAGGAGCAACCGGCACGGTCGACAGCGTGTCCACGTCGAGCTTCACAATGTCGACCGCAGGGAATCAGAAGGTCACCGTCAACGAAACGTCCTCCACGACGTACCAGAAGGACGGAAGCTCGACCTCGGCGAGTGCCATTACAACAGGCGAACGCATCCTCGTACTCGGGACGACCAGCGTACTTGGGACGACCGGCGGAACGACCATCACGGCCACGCAGGTCACCGTGCAACCGGATCGGGTCGGTCACATCCCGGCGAACTACACCGAGGGATCGGGGACGATCGTCAGCGGAACGACAGCGAACAAGGCGACCGAAGCTGCGCTGGCCGCCTACCCGGAGGGCGTCGTCGACCGTGTTGTGAAGCTGAGCAACGGCGAATACGAGGTCCACAACGTTGGCGTCAAATGGCCGCACCACATCTTCGTCAACAAGCACTTCAAGGTCGTCGGCGCCTTTTAGCCGCCGCGGTAGGGCATACATCAGCTCGGACGGCTCTTCGAAGCTGGCCAGGGAAGTTGCACGACCAGCAAGCGTGGAACTCGGGTGCCGCCGGCATCCAACCGGCTACTCCATCGGCTGATGCGCCACGGCCAGAGGCATCCGAGAACTCTTAGCCTCCGGGTCAAGAGAAGAGGCCCTTCCCCAACCGGGAAAGGGCCTCTCACCTGCGGTGGTCTTAACGGAGGCCTATTCACACCCCTGTTGGGAGGTGCAGCGACTCCTGACGATGGCCGGAAAGTGGAAACGCAGTGGACGTGCGACCCACGTCACTCCTGCGCCGCCCATCCGGGTCTTCCGGCAGCTACGGACGCACGAGATCGACGAGCTGGTCGCGACCTAGGAGACGGGTGCGACGACCCGCGAGCTGGCCCGTCACTCCGGGATCAACCGAACGACTGTCGGCAAGCATCTCCAGAGGCGCGGCGTCGAGACCCGACGGCCGGTCCAGCAAGCCGCGGCCTGGCACGCGCCAGTGAGTACCTGCGGTGGTTGGTGTACTCCTGCTTCCAATCTCTGATCACCACCGTGGCCTGGGGCAACGACGCTCTCGGAGGCATGCCAATCGCCCATGGCACAATCAGCCGAGTGCTCATCGGGATGCTTGGACCGTTCGAGGTTCGGACGGACGATGGCGTCTTCGCCGACGTGCCGGGTGCCCGGTTGCGCGGGCTGTTGATCGCCCTCGCCCTCGAACCGGGCCGCGTGGTCCCAAAGGCGACGCTCATCGACTGGATCTGGGGTGAGCACCCGCCCTCCGACGCGTCCAATGCCCTGCAACGCTTGGCTTCCCGACTGCGGAAGGCGCTGCCCGGAGGTGTGGTCGAGGGGCAGACGGGCGGCTACCGGTTGACGGTGGAACGCGACGCTGTCGATGCCCTGCGGTTCGAACGCCTTGTCGGTCAGGCCCGCAACGAGGAGGATCCGCGGCGGCTTCGGCTGCTGCGCGAGGCCCTCGCCTTGTGGCGTGGTGCGGCCCTGCAGGAGGTCGGTTTGGCGGACAGCGCGGCGTGCGACGCGGCGGCGACTCGGCTCGAGGGGCTACGCCTGACGGCGATGGAGGATCGGTACGAAGCGGAAGTCAGCCTCGGCCACGGTGCGGGGGTGGTCCCGGAACTGACCGACGCGGTGACTGCGCATCCGGTGCGAGAACGGCTGGTTGCTGCGCTGATGCGTGCCCTCGTGGCAGCCGGTCGCGACACCGAGGCGCTGCTCGTGTACGAGCGCACGAGAGAAGCCCTGGCCGACGCACTTGGCGTCGACCCCTCACCGGAGCTGTCGGCCTTGCACGTCGCGCTGCTGCGGGGTGAGTTGGGAGAGCGGGAGGACAACCGGAAGACCAACATCCGTGCCGAACTGACGAGTTTCATCGGCAGGGACGCTGATGTGGCCGCGGTCCGCGAGCTCATCGCCGACCATCGGCTGACCACCCTGATCGGGCCGGGCGGCTCGGGGAAGACCAGGCTGGCCACGGAAGCCGCGCGTACGCTGCTTGGTGGCTTGCCGGACGGGATCTGGTTGGTGGAGCTCGCCGCCAGCGGCGCCGACGGTGACCTCGCCCAGGCCGCGCTCACCGGACTCGGGCTCCGGGATGCCCTGCTCGGCGCGTCACCGAGCGCGGACCCGGTGGACGGGCTCATCGCCGCGATCCGCGATCGGGAGGCGCTGCTGATCCTGGACAACTGTGAGCACGTGATCGAAGCGGCGGCGAGGTTCGCCGATCGGGTGCTCGGGGAGTGCCGACGGCTGCGGATCCTGGCGACCAGCAGGGAACCACTCGGCATCACCGGTGAGGCGCTGTGGCTGGTCGAGCCGCTGGCCATGCCGACCGACGCCGGCCTTGCCGAGATCGCCTCCTCGCCGGCCGTCCGGCTGCTGCGTGACCGAGCCGGCGCGGTGCGGAAGGATCTCGGGGTCGACGACCACACCTTGTCGACGATGGTGCGGATCTGCCGGGCGCTGGACGGGATGCCGCTGGCGATCGAGCTGGCCGCCGCCCGGTTGCGCACCATGACCATCGAGCAACTCGCCAACCGGCTCGATGACCGGTTCCGCCTGCTGACCAGCGGGAGCCGTACCGCGTTGCCGCGACACAAGACGCTGCGCGCGGTGGTCGACTGGAGCTGGGAGTTGCTCACCGATGCCGAGCGGATGGTGCTGCGCCGACTGTCGGTGTTCTCGAGCGGGACGAGCCTGGAGGCAGCTGAGCGGGTCTGCCTCGGTGATGCCGTCGAGCGAGATCAAGTGCTGGAGCTGCTCACCTCGCTGGCCGAGAAGTCGCTGCTGGTCACCGCGGGTGACGGTGCCCCGCGCTATCGAATGCTCACCACGATCAAGGAGTACGCCGCGGATCGGCTCGCCGAAGCGGGAGAATCAGACCAGGCCCGGCTGGCGCACCTCGCCTACTTCACCGAGCTCGCCGAGACCGCAGAGCCACGTCTGCGCCGCGCCGAGCAACTGGAATGGCTCGCTACGCTCGAGGCCGACCACGACAACCTCAGCGCCGCGCTGCGGGGGGCGATCGCGGCCGGTGACGCACAGGCGGCGATGCGGCTCGCGTCCGCCGCCGGTTGGTACTGGTGGCTCGGCGGGCGCCGGACCGAAGGCCTTGAGCTGCTGATCGCGGCCGCCAACCTCCCGGGCGAGGCGACCGATGACATCCGCGCCATGACGTACGGGCTGGTGGTGCTCTACGTGACCTCCGGGCTAGGCGACGAACACCTGGGCGCGGAGTGGATCCACAAGGCGTATCGGTTCAGCCAGCTCAGCCGGAGTGACAACCCGCTGCTGGCATTCGTGATCCCGCTGGAACGCCTGCTGCAGGCACCGGAGGAAGCAGTGACCGCGTTCGAGTCGTTGCTGGACAGCGTCGACCCCTGGGTGCGCGCCATGGCTCGGTGGCAGGTCGCCAAGATGCGCACCATGCTCGGCCAGGGCGGCCGGGAGGCGGAGACCCAGTTGGAGCTGGCGCTCGCGGAGTTCCGGACGCTCGGCGAACGGTTCGGGATTTCGCTGGCCCTGTCCGAGCTGGCGGGCCAACTTGCCCTGCGGGGTGAATTCGCCGGTGCCTGCGAGTACTACGAACAGGCGATCGCGGTCCTCACCGAGGTCGGCGCCGTCGAGGATGTCATCGAGGCGCGGACCCAGCAGGCCATGCTGTACTGGCTCAACGGCGATCGCGACGCCAGCGCTGCCGCCATCGCCGAGGCCGAGCGGAGCGCCGAAGGTGTCACCTGGCCGTACGCTCTGGTCGCCTTGGCGCTCGCCAAGGCGGGGCTTGCTCGCCTGGGCGGCGACGCCGAGGAGGCCCGCCGTCAGCTCGGCCTCGCGACCACCCTCTTGGGCGATGCCGCGGAGCAGGCGAACATTCGCGCACAGATACATAACCTGCACGGCTACCTGGCCGACGATCTCCGGGAGGCCCGTACCCACCGCGTGGCTGCCTGGCAGGCGGCGTCCGAGCTGGGACACGCATTCGTGCTCGCCCCGATACTCGTCGGGTTCGCGGACCTGGCAGTTTGCCTCGACCAGTACGAACAGGCGGCGCGGTTGCTCGCGGCCAGCGTCGGCGTACGCGGGCTGGCGGATCTCTCGCAATCGGATGCGGCCAGGATCGAGCGGGACGCGCGACGTCACCTCGGCGAAGCACGGTTCGCCGAGGTGACGCAGGAGGGTAGGCAGACGAGCTGGTCTCAGCTGATCGAGGAAACGCTCGCGTCGTGAGGGTCAGCTTGCCGCGCGTTGAAGGGTGATGTCGCCGTGCCGGGTGCGGGCGTGGACCGAGACCTTGGCGTCGGACGGGCCCGGCTCGCCCTGCGAGGAAACGAAGTTGTGCACCGCCCCACGCTCGCTGTTGACGTCGATGGAGGCAGCGGTGCCCTCGCTGATGCCGACCTCGATGTTTCCCGAGCCGTTCCTCAGCTTCGCCTGACCGTTGGTCATCCGACCGATCCGAATGGCACCGCTGGCGGTCGAGCCGGTGACACTGCCGTCGGCGCGGTCGATGTCGAAGTCGCAGCTGGCGCTACCGAGATCGACGTCGGCCCAGGCATGGCCGATCCAGGCCTGCCCGCCCGAGTTCGAGAGCCCGACCGTGCCCTCGACCTCGCCGATCCGCAGCGCGAACGCCCCGCCGTCGACCTTGGCGGGTCCGGCGATGTGGCCGATCGCGACCTCACCGGACGCGATGTTCGCCTGCAGGGCGTCGATGCGATCCAGCTGGACCTGACCCGATGCCATGTGCAGCTCGCACTCGCCGAACGAGCCGTCGGCCTCCACGGCCGAGTGCGCCAAGTACGCAGCCAGGCCGGAGCCGGTGGGCAGGTCGATCGTGATAGCGACCGACCCGTTCTTGTTCCCGGAGACGGTCGTTTTGACCGACAGCCGGCCGTCGGCGAATTCGACCTTGGTCTTGTCGGCCACCTTGACATCCGACCGGTTCGCTTCGTCGATGGGCTCGACCAGCACCACGGTCTCGGTCCGGTCGCTCGCGGTGACCCGCACCTGGGCTCCCCCGACCTCCACGGTCGCGACGATGGGCCCTGGCGTAGCGAATGTAGGCATGACGATTCTCCTCGTGTCTCGTACGTGATGTGTTGGTGGGTGGGAAGGGAGCTTGTCCGAGAGGCCCTTAGCTGATCTTGTGCCGGTAGGAGCGAATGGCGAGGACGTAGCCGAGGACGAGGATGCCGAGGCACCATGCGAGAGCGACCCAGATGTCGCTGCCGACCGGTCGTTGTGCGAACAGATCCTGGATCGTGTTGACGATCGACGTGACCGGCTGGTTCTCAGCGAAGAAGCGCACGGGACCCGGCATGGTGTCCGTGGGGACGAAGGCCGAACTGATGAACGGCAGGAAGATCAGCGGGTAGGAGAATCCGGCTGCACCGTCCACGGACTTCGCTGATAGGCCGGCGATGATTGCGATCCAGGTGAGTGCCAGGGTGAACAGCGCCAGGATTCCGGCAACAGCGAGCCATGCCAGTGGGCTTGCCGATGTGCGGAATCCCATGACGAGGCCTACCAGCACGATGATCACGACCGAGAGCCCGTTGGCAACCAGCGAGGTCAGAACATGTGCCCACAGCACGGACGATCGTGCGATCGGCATGGAGTGGAATCGCTCGAAAATGCCGCTCTTCATATCGGTGAACAACCGAAAGGCGGTGTACGCGATGCCCGACGCGATCGCAATCAGCATGATTCCAGGCAGCAGGTAATTGACGTAGTTATCGGTGCCTGTCTCGATTGCCCCGCCGAGAACGTAGACGAACAGCAGCATCATGGCGATCGGCGTGATCGCGGTCGTGATAATCGTGTCCACGCTGCGGAAGATGTGACGCATGGAGCGGCCCAGCAAGACGGCCGTGTCTCCGAAGAAGTGTTTGCTCATGACTGGTCCTTACTTGACTCAGCCTTGCCGTCGTTCCCCACAAGTGCGAGGAAGATATCCTCCAGGGTCGGCTGCTTCTCGACGTACTCGACCGTCGCTGGTGGGAGGAGTTCCTTCAGCTCGGCAAGGGTGCCGTTCGCAATGATGCGCCCCTGATGAAGAATGGCGATCCGATCTGCGAGTTGCTCAGCCTCGTCGAGATACTGCGTGGTGAGCAGAACGGTGGTCCCCTGCTTGGCGAGCTCCTGAACGACCTGCCACACTTCGATGCGCCCTTCGGGGTCGAGCCCCGTGGTCGGCTCATCGAGGAAGATCACCTTCGGGTTCCCGATCAGGCTCATGGCGATGTCCAGGCGACGGCGCATGCCTCCTGAATACGTCGACACCTTTCGCGATGCCGCATCGGCGAGGTTGAAGCGTGCGAGAAGATCATCGGCCACCTGGCCGGGGTCATTCAGATGCCGCAGCTTGGCAATCAGCACCAGGTTCTCCCGACCGGAGAGGATCTCATCGACCGCAGCGAACTGTCCGGTCAGACTGATGGATTCTCGAACTCGGAGCGGGTCCGTCGTGACGTCGAATCCATTAACGGTGGCTGTGCCGGCGTCTGATCCCAGCAGCGTGGACAGGATTCTCACCATCGTGGTCTTTCCTGCTCCGTTCGAGCCGAGAAGGGCGAAGATGCTGCCCGGTGCCACCTCGAAGCTCACGCCGCGCAGGACGTGCAACTCCTTATAGGACTTTTCTATGCCCTGCACACGGATCGCAGGTTCACGGTCCCGGTTGGTTGTCGCCTTGATGCTCGTCATGTGTGTCGTTTCTGTTGGTTGCCGAATGTCATGCAACCACCCTCGAGGCCCGGCCTGACACCCCCCTGACACGCCCCTGACACGGCGTTCTACCTCGTTGCGCCTCGTCTCGATCGCGGTTGAGCGGAACAGACCGGAGTGTGCTTCAAGGGACCATGAGTGGAGTCCGCCCGGCGGGCCCTACCTCGCGGTCGGCGGTTCTTCAATGCCCGCGCGGTGTGGTGCTCCGAGATCAACGAACCTGTCGCCCGCGTCTTCTCCCGCCGCTGGCTCGATGTCCCGAACCTCGGCGACATCGCAACCATCGACTGGAGCCACGTCGAGCCTGTCGATGTCCTCTGCGGCGGGTTCCCATGTCAGGACGGGTCCACGGTCGGTAAGGGGCCGGGC
>JAWWPC010000204.1:0-2902 GCA_033851055.1 Kribbellaceae bacterium
TACATCTTGGCCCGCAACGAGCAGGCGATGGTGCACACCGCCTCCGCCTTCGCCCGGACCCGCGACCGCCTCCAGACCTACGCCTGTACGGCGAGCATCGGGCCCGGCTCGACCAACATGATCACCGGCGCGGCCCTGGCCACGGTGAACAGGCTGCCGGTCCTGCTGCTGCCTTCGGACGTCTTCGCCACCCGGGTGGCGACACCGGTGCTGCAGGAGTTGGAGAGCACGACCGCAGGCGATGTGTCGGTGAACGATGCCTTTCGTCCGGTGTCGAAATACTTCGACCGGGTCTGGCGGCCCGAACAGTTGCCTTCGGCCCTCATGAACGCCATGCGGGTGCTGACCGATCCGGTCGAGACGGGTGCTGTGACGCTCGCCTTGCCACAGGATGTACAGGCAGAGGCTCGCGACTGGCCCGAGGAGCTGTTCGCCGAGCGCGAGTGGCACATTGCCAGACCATTGCCTGAGGCATCGATTGTCGACAAAGCGGCAGAGCTGATCCGTTCGGCCAGGCGACCGCTGATCGTCGCGGGCGGTGGCGTCGCCTACTCGGGCGCGCAAGACGCGCTCGAGGCGTTCGTCGAGGCGACCGGGATCCCGGTGGCCGAGAGTCAGGCGGGTAAGGGATCCCTGCGCTACGACCACCCCCAGTCCGTGGGCGCGATCGGCTCGACTGGGACCACGGCGGCCAACACACTCGCGGAGACCGCTGACCTGGTGATCGGAATAGGGACCCGCTACGGCGACTTCACCACGGCTTCCCGGACCGCCTTCCAGAACCCGGCCGTGCGGTTCGTCAACATCAATGTGGCCCGGTTCGACGGCGGCAAGCACGCTGGCCTGCCGGTAGTGGCCGATGCCCGTGAAGCGCTGCACTCGCTGCGCACAGCACTGGACGGCTGGTCGGTGGACGACGAGTACCGCGCCGAAACGGTGGAGCTTGCCCGAGCCTGGGACGCGATCGTCGAGGAGGCGTACAACCCGCCGGCGGCGGTCACGGAGCAGTTGGCTGACGGCCTGCTGACCCAGGGCGAGGTGCTCGGCTGCGTCAACGAGCTGTCCGACCCGCGCGACGTGGTGGTCTGCGCCGCGGGCTCGATGCCGGGCGACCTGCACAAGCTGTGGCGCACCCGGGACCCGAAGGGCTACCACGTCGAGTACGGCTTCTCCTGCATGGGCTACGAGATCGCCGGCGGTCTCGGCGTCCGCCTGGGTGCCCCGGACCGGGACGTGTTCGTGATGGTCGGTGACGGCTCCTATCTGATGATGTCGACCGAGTTGGTCACCGCGGTCCAGGAGAACCTCAAGGTCATCGTCGTCCTGGTGCAGAACCACGGGTTCGCCTCCATCGGCGCTTTGTCCGAATCCCTCGGCTCCCAACGCTTCGGTACGGCGTACCGGCGGCGCAGCGGCGACGGGCGGCTCGACGGGGACCTGCTGCCGGTGGACCTCGCGGCGAACGCGCGCAGCCTCGGCGTCGACGTGATCGAGGTGAATGACCGGGCCGAGCTCGAGAAGGCGATCGGCACGGCCAAGGCGGCGCCCGGTCCGGTGGTGATCCACGTCCGCACGGATCCGCTGGTGCATGCGCCTGACAGCGAGTCCTGGTGGGACGTCCCGGTCAGCGAGGTGTCGACGCTCGACTCGACCCGCACCGCGCGAGCGGCGTACGAGGAGTTGAAGGCCGGTCAGCATCCCTATCTGGCGCCGACGACGTACGAGAACGAGGTGGATGACTGATGGCAGGCAAGGTCAACGTCGGCAGTGCGCCGGATTCGTGGGGCGTGTGGTTCGCGGACGATCCGCAGCAGACGCCGTGGGAGCGATTTCTCGACGAGGTCGCCGCCGCCGGCTACACCCGGATCGAGCTCGGTCCGTACGGCTACCTGCCCACTGATCCTTCGCGGTTGAAGGAGGAATTAGGCAAGCGCGGCCTCGAGATGACCGCCGGCACCATCTTCGAGCACCTGCACCGACCGGACTCGTGGGAGTCGACCTGGCGGGAGGTGTCGGCCGCGGCGGAGCTGACAGCGGCGATGGGCGCGAAGCATCTTGTCGTGATCCCTTCCATGTGGCGCGACCCGTCGACCGGTGAGATCGTGGAACCGCCGGAGTTGGACGACGCGGGCTGGTCCCGGCATGGCAGCCAGATGACCGACTTGGGCAAGCGGATCGCCGGGGAGTACGGGTTGAAGACCCAGTTCCACCCGCATGCCGACGCGCATGTCGACACCCACGAGCACGTCGAGCGCTTCCTTGCCGAGACCGACGGCGACTACGTCAACCTATGCCTCGACACGGGGCACATCAGCTACTGCGGTGGCGACAACTTGAAGCTGATCCAGGACTACCCGGAGCGGATCGGGTACGTGCACCTGAAGCAGGTCGATCCCGTCGTACTGGCCTCGGTGGTCAAGGAGGGGGTGGGCTTCGGCGAGGCGGTGAAGCGCGGCGTGATGTGCGAGCCGCCGCGGGGACTGCCCGAGCTGCCGCCGGTGTTGGATGCGCTGGCCGGCTTGGACGTAGAGCTGTTCGCGATCGTCGAGCAGGACCTGTATCCGTGCGCACCTGACACCCCGCTGCCGATTGCGGAGCGGACGTTGGCATATCTGAGGACGCACGGGGGTGGTGTATTCGTTTGACGACTCGCAGGATGGGCGCGCGGGGTCCACTCTGGGGGCCACATCCAACGCCGCGGCGTTACCGCGGGACATCTGGAAAGGCTGGTTGTGCTCATGGTTCGGTGGCAGAAGAAGGCGATGGCCACAGGGGCGGCGCTGATCATGGTCGCGGCGCTGGGCGCCTGTAGTTCCTCCGGCGGCAAGCAGGCGGAGGCGAAGGCAAGTAGTGCCGCGGGCAACGTGGCGAACACACCGCGGATGAAGGTCGCGTTCATCAC
>JAWWPC010000208.1:0-13072 GCA_033851055.1 Kribbellaceae bacterium
GGGGTTGGGCGTGGAGGTCGGCGAAGTGTTGTGCGCGTTGCAGGTCGCGGGTTTCGAGCTGCTCGCGCAGGGCGCGGGAGGCGGCGGTCTGGGTGAGGACCGCGGCCGCGTCCAGGGCGTCCATGTCGCCGTCGAGCAGGTCTTCGAACATGTCATCGATTCTACTCCACATCGACGATGGATGCGAAATCGCCAATCCACCGTTTCCCCTTATCCACAAGGAAAAATCGCGCATCCGGAAACACCGAGAAATGGATATACAGCACAGCCAGGCTGAGTCTCCCCGCTCTAGCGACGCCTCCTACAAGTCGCGTTGCGCCCAAGACGACGCCGCTGGGCGGTCGTCGGTCATGACCGTCGCCAACACCTAGGAGTCTGCTGAAAGCCCCGCGTGTTGTCCCGGGGTGTTCGCTGGTCGGGCCGGGACAATCGCTGGGTGCAGGGTCATCGCAGGTTGATCGTGAGTTGATGGATGCGGCTGCGCTGGTTGGGCATCTGGTCCCGGCGGGCAGCGTGTTTGCGTTCTTGGGCGAGCATCGCCGGGAGGTGTTCCCGGTGTCGTTGTTCGAGGACCTGCTTCCGAGCTCGAGGGGGCGGCCGAGTCTGCCGGGCGAGGTCGCGGCGTCGGTGCTGGTGTTGCAGACACTTCCGTGCCGTCGCGCGGCGGTGTTTCCTAGACGAACAACGTGCCGCCGGCGCGGCGGTACTCGCCGGGCGTCTTGCCGTACTGCCGGCGGAACGCCGTACTGAAAGGCCGTACGTCGGAGTAGCCGCAGGCGCGGGCCACCTGGGTCACTGTGACCGTTGGATCAAGCAACAACTGGGTAGCCAGTTCGAGTCGCATCCGTCGCAGCGTGGCCATCAGGGAAGACCCCGTCTGTTGAAGGAAGAGCCGTTCCGCATGCCGTTCAGACAGGTGCACTGCCGCGGCCACGTCCCGCACGGTGATCGGCCGGCCCAGGTTGTCGCTCAGGTGTCGCTGCATCGCCGCGACGGCGACCGGGCCGCGGTCCCGCACTGGCGGATCGACCGAGAGATCGTTGTCTGAGGCAAATGCCCGGGCCGTGCCCAGGATCAGCGCAGCGCCGAAGGCGGCGAGCGACTCGTCGTACCCGGAACGGGGTGCGGCGGCCTCGGCGGCGAGTGCGGCGACAACGGATGACAGTTCGCCCACGCGCGACGAGACCACCGGTCCGTCGGTGCGGGTCAATCCCGACCACCAGCCCGGCCCATTCGGATCACCTGAAGCCACGGAACGACGGAAGGTGAAGCCCCAGAAGGCGATACCCAAAGGATCGACACGGCTGGACTCGATCTCGTGAACGTCGCCAGGCCGAGCCAAGAACACGTTGCCCGGCTCCACGTCGTACCGGACTGAGCCCGAGTTGAACCGGCCGGAGCCGGCATAGGCCAGGCAGACCTCGTGGAAGGAGTGGCTGTGCCAGTAGTTGCGCCAGTAGTCGGGCCGGTAGTGCCCCCAGCTCAGGAAGTCGGCGCGGAAGCCGCCGACCTCGCAGGACTCGAGCAGCCCGGCGAGGTCGACGAAGCGGTCGGCTGCCGCTACGGCCGCGAGACTCAAACGCCACTCCTACCGGTCGGGTCCACTCCCCTCAGCATCATGCCTTGCCCGAGCGAGTGGTCGTGGGTCTTGACCGTGGGCGGGTCCGCCGGGTCCCGGTACTGCACCAGCCAGGTGGTTCGGGCCTCGTTGCTCACGTTCACACCGGAGCCGTGCACGGTCAGATACGTGAAGAACAGCACGTCGCCAGCCTCGGCCGGCTGCGGTACGGCGGATTCAAAGGGTACGTCGGGCAGGTGGAAGCTGCCCTCCGGGTCGTGCTCCCGCGGCCCGCCGAGGTGACTCCCCGGCAATACCCGGATACACCCCTTCTCCTCCGGGGCGTCGTCGAAGTGGAAGATCGCGGCCCCGACCCGGTGAAACGCATGCGGGAAGAAGGGGTAGTCCTGGTGCAGTGGGAACGGTGACCCGTTCTCCGGCGGTTTCACGAACAGCTTGGTGTGGTGCAGTTGAACGTTCGGCACGCCCATCACCGCAGCGGCCACATCGGTGAACCGCGGGTCTACCAACAGTCGCGAGAAGGCCGCGTCGTAGAACTGCGCGTCGTGCAGATGTTGCAGGCTCGTCCGGCCGTCCGTCATCCCTCGGGCAGCGGCCCAGGTCGGGTCGTCGTCGCGGTTCAGCCGGGCGAGCAACCGGTGGCTCGTCTCCCGGTACGACGCCGCCTCTTCCTTGCTGAGCAGGCCTTTCGCCAGCACGTACCCGTGCTCCGCGTAGTGCTCGGCAAGCCCCGACAAGTCCGGCGTACTGCTGGTGATCGTCATCGCGTCCTCCAGATCAAAGTGTCACTGACGACACTAGGAAGATACGTGCCCGCACGGGAGGACCACACCGGACGCCGATGTTCGCGCAACAGACATGTCAGCACAGGAACATTCGTCAGCCAGCCCCCGTCGCCCTCACCGGCCGCCTCGATCCGGGTCTCCTTCGGGGTCAGCGAGTAGACCAGCCACCTTCAGTTTCGAGACCGCACGCTTGGCGAGGTAGCCGATGCCGAGGACGAACGTGAAGTACAGAGCAATGATCAGGTAGTCGATCGCCGTGGCGTTCAGCCGCAGGATCGATTCTTGCGCGACAAGACTGCCGGCCTCCGCATCGTCATGTGCCGCAAGGTGTTCGTTACCGCCCAGAAACGTTGCTACCCACCAGGAACACGCATGCTGAGGTTGATCGCGCGCGGCCTGAGCAACACCGAGATCGCGACCACGTTGTTCATCAGCGAGGCGACGGTGAAAACCCACATCAACAACACGTTCGCTCCAAGATCGGCGCCCGGCACCGCGCCGAAGCCGTCCGCTACGCGTACCGCAACGGCCTCGCTGAAGGTTAGATCCGGATCTCCGCTACCACTGGTCGATGGTCGCTGCCGGTGGGCGGCATCACCCAGGCCTTCGTGGGCACGACGCCGCGAACCAGGATGTGATCGATCCGCGCCGTCGGGAACTTGGCCGGCCAGGTGAACCCGAACCCGTAGCCCGCGGCGCCCTGCGCGGACCGGAGCGCGGACGTGATCGGCGCCAGGCTGCGGTCGTTGGCGGTGCCGTTGAAGTCGCCCATCACCACCACGCCGGCGCGCTTCTCCGCCGCTATCTGCTGTCCCAGTTGGGCGATCGTGTCGTTGCGCTGCCCGGAGGTGAAGCCGCTGGTACCGATCCGCACCGAGGCCAGGTGTGCGACATAGAAGGCGACCGTGCCCTGCGGTGTGGTCACCTCGGCCCGCAGTGCGCGGGTCCAGGCGAACCCGACATCGACGGACTCGCTCTCCGCGACCGGGTACTTTGACCAGAGCGCGACCGTGCCACGAGACACCACGTGCGGATACTTCGCGGCGAACTGGGTCTTGTAGATCTTCAGATCCGCCGGGGTGATCTCTTCCAGCGCAACCACATCCGCGTCGGCGCCAAGCAAGTCCTTGGCCGTGCCGACCGGATCCGGATTCGCTGCGTCGACGTTGTGGCTCAACACCCGCAGGTCGTGCGGCCCGCCGCCCTTACCCGGCACCAGCAGGTGGCCGAACAGGTAACCCCAGACCAGGATCGGCACCAGCAGAGCCACCCCGGCCGTGGCCGAACGGCGTACCAGGGCTGCAAGCCCGAGCACCGGAACAGCCAGGCCGACCCAGGGCAGGAAGGTGTCGAGCAGGCTACCGAGGTTGCCGACCGAGTTCGGCACATACCGATGGAAGAGCAGCGTCAGCGCGGACAACACCGCGAGTACTGCGATCATCCAACCCCGGCGCCATTTGCTGGCGCGGCTTAGGCGCCGGGCAGCGGCGCGCGGAGCCTTGGTGGCGGCGACAGTCTCGCGGTCGGGCATGGAGCGATTCTGGCCCACGGCAGGTCCCGTACCAAAGTCCCCACCTCACCGATACGGGTGGCCACGTCTGGGAAGCACCTTGATTTCATCCGTTGGTACGAGCCGTCCGGCCGAATTGACGAACGCCAACCTGACCGGTCCGACATCTTGCAGCATGGCCCGGCAGCGTCGTTCAGGGTGAGATGGCGGCGGCGGAAGTCGGTTGCCGATTGGTCCAGCGCGGGCCCGTTCGAGCAGGCGGCCAGTCGGCTACGCGGTCGGTGTGAGGTATTGACCGAGGTCCAGCCGCTCGCCCGCGGTGAGGGTGACGTCGACGGTTCGCTGTACGTCGGCGCCAAAGCCGAGCTTGATCGTGCCGCCCAGGTCCGAGGCCACCGAGGCCGCGGTGATCCGGCCGGACTGCCACTGCACGTCGAAGCTCAGGCCACCCCGGGCGCGCAGTCCGCGGAAGGACCCGTCCGCCCATTCCGAGGGAAGGGCCGGCAGGAGCCGGATGACGTCGGTGTGGCTCTGGATCAAGAGCTCGGCGATTCCACCTGTCATGCCCAGAGGGGCGTCGATCTGGAAGATGTCGCCTTCGCGGTGCAGCAGGTTGTCCGAGACCAGGTTCGCAAGGTAGTAACGCACCCCGGCCGCAGCCTTCTCCGGTTCGAACAACCGGGCCCAGAGTGCGATCAGCCAGGCACTCGTCCATCCGCCCGGCGTACCGGTTGCAGTCCGTACGTCGAGGGAGCCACGGGCAGCGGCGGCCAACTCCGGCGTACCGACTGGGTCGATCTCGGTACCCGGGTACAGGCCGTAGAGGTGTGACTGGTGGCGGTGGTCCGGCTCGGACGGTTGCCAGTCGGTCGGCCATTCCATCAACCGGTTGTCCGGTGCGATCGGGATCTGCGGAAGCCGCGGGAACGCCGCACGAATCCGCTCGGCCAGCTCCGACGAGAGGCCGAGCTGATCCTCCGCCTCAAGCACATTGGTGAACAGTTCCCGCAGCAACCAGATGTCGTACGTCGTGGTGAGATCGACCGAGGCCTTCTCGCCGGAGGGCAGGATGAAGTGATGCTCCGGCGCAGTGGACGGGATGAACTGCAACCGTCCATCGGTATCCTCGACCAGCATCGCCAGCATGAACTCGGCCGCACCGGCGAGCACCGGATAGGCCTGGTCGCGCAGGTAGTCCAGGTCTGGATTGAACCGGTGATGCTCCATCAGGTGCGCCGAGAGCCAGACGCCACAGGTCGCCGCCATAGCCCACACCGGGTCGTCGTCACCTTCGCCGACGGGCCAGGTGGCGCGCCAGATGTCGGCGTTGTGGTGCGACACCCAGCCCGGTGCGCCGTACAGGATGCGGGCGGTCTCCTGGCCTGCCTCGGCGAGGTCCGAGACCAGCCCGACCAGCGGCTCGACGCACTCGCTCAGTCCGGTGACTTCGGCGAGCCAGTAGTTCATCTGGGTGTTGATGTTGTTGGTCCAGTCGCTCGCCCACATCGGACGGCGGTCCTGGTTCCAGATGCCCTGCAGGTTGGCCGCCTGCGTGCCCGGCCGGGACGATCCCATCAGCAGGTACCGGCCGAACGCGAACACCAGCGCGGCCAGACCCGGATCGTTGCCTCCGGCAGCGACCAGCTTGATCCGCTCGGCGGTCGGCTTCTGCACGAGCTCCGCAGGCGTCTCCAGAGTGAGCTCGGCCCGGTCGTACATTGCCTGGTGGTCGTCGAGGTGACGCTGGCGGAGCTTCTCGACACCCGCCGCATCGAGAAGCTGGAGCGACACGTCCAGTGCGACATTCGGGTTCGACCCAGGCTTGGAGGACCAGCCGGCGAAGGTGCTTGCCGCAGCCAGGACGATGGTCAGGCTGTCGGCGCCACGCACGACGAAGCCGTTCTCGTCCGCCTCCAGCGTGCCGCCCTCGGCATACGCGCGCATCGCGACGCCGAAGCCGATGCCGTGCCCATCGCGGTACTGGATCGGCTCAGGACTGGTGCGGTACTCGATGGTCAGGTCCGACGGAGCATGCCCCACGATCGCGGCCGTCGTACCGTCGATCAGGGAAGCGCGAACCTGGTGGTCGCTGGTCAGACCGATCCGTACGTCGATTGCGCCGGGCACGTCGGCGCTGATGCTCCACACCATCACCTGATCCGGCGTGGACACGAAGGTCTCGCGCGAAAAGCGCACTCCCCCGCGGGTATATCCGACGGACGCGACGCCGTGGCGTAGGTCGAGGCTGCGCCGGTAGTCCTCCACCGGCGCACCGGCGGCAAGATCGGTGACCAGCAGGTCGCCAAGGGGTTGGAAAGACTCGACCAGCGGACCCTGCAAGGCCCGCGTGCGCTGGGTCGCGGCTAGCTGGTCATGCTCGACCAGGAGCAGCTGGCGGATGTCGGACAGCGCCTCCGGGCCGCCGGTTACCTTCAGTTGCCGCGGCCCGTCGCCCGACCAGACGTCGTCAAGGTTGAGCGCGATCCGCTCGGTCTCGATCTGGCCGAAGACTTTGGCACCGAGGTGGCCGTTGCCCACCGGGAGCGCTTCGAACCAGTCAGGGGCCGGATTGGTGAACCAGAGTTCGTGCGACATCAAGAAACCTCGGCATAGGGCTGGAGGGGCGAAGGAAGGTCAAGGTTTCCCGGCAGGCTGATACCGGGCCCGGTGGGTGCGAGCAGCATCCCGTCCGGGGTGATCTCGTCGGGCCGCCGGACCGGGTCCGACGTAACGATCGACTCGAAGTAGGTGGTGTTGGAGATGGCCATGCACAGGTGCCGGCTCGGGATCTCCGGGCTGTGCACCTCGGCGCGGACCCGGAAGGCATCCGCGAGATGTGCCGTCCGGAGGGCGCCCGTGATGCCGCCGCGCAGCTTGGCGCTCGCGCGCACGCCGTACGTCGCGCAACCCGCGGCGATGAAGTCCGCGCTGTTCATGTGGGCACCGTCGGACGTCTCCGCGACGAGCAGTGGGACCTGCACGGACTTCTGCAACGCGGCGTACGCCGAAATGCTGAACTCGCGCATCGGCTCCTCGTACCAGAGGTACCCGGCGTCGGAGAGCGCCCGGCCGAGGTAGATGGCGTCCGGCAGATCAAAGCCGGCCGAGCCGTCGTACATGAGCGGTAGATCGTCACCGACGTGCTCGCGAAGGGCCAGGCAGAGCGCGGCATCCTTGCGGGCGTCACCGAAAGCGTGCAGCTTGATGCCGCGATAGCCGAGCGCCAGGCACTGGTCGGCGACGCTCAGGAACTGCTCGACGCTGCCGAACGTGGTGGTCGAGGCATAGGCCGGGATGCTGGTCCGGAAGCCACCCATCACCTGCCAGCTCGGCAGGCCTGCGTGGCGTCCGGCCAGATCCCAGAGGGCGGTGTCGACCGTACCGAGAAGCCAGAGCGGCAGCTCCTCAGTACGGTCGATCTCCCATACCCGGTGCCACAGCCACTCGCGCTGCAGGGGATCCTGCCCGACCAGCTCCTCGCGGAGGACTCTGTCGACAAGCGGGCTCAGCGCGGCGTAGGCGCCGGGGTGGGAGACGAGGGCGACACCTTCGACGCCCTCGTCCGTGCCCAGCCGAAGCACTGCCCCGTCCCCGTCACCCCCCGACCCGAGCAGGCCCTTCCGCCAGGAAAAGGCCGGCTGCGGGGCCGGGAGGGTGACGCGGTGTACCTCGGCATGAGTGACCTGCATCTACTTTGTTACTTACCGCTCTTGTACTTGTCGTACGCCTGCTGCTGGATCTGCAGGTAACGCGTCATACCGGTGCTGTCGAGACCCTTCACGTACGCATCCCAGCCGGTGTTGATGTCCTTCTGCCCGGTGATGAAGGCCAACTGGTTCTGGTTGACATAGCTCTGGAGGTTGGTCTGCAGGGTGGCCAGCTCACCGCTGAGGCTCGGGTCCGGCCAGACCGAGGTGGTCGGGAAGACCGCCGCCTTGTCTTCGTGGCCCTTGTACTGCTCGGTCGCCTGGAACAGCCGCCGCTCGAGACCCTGCTCGGAATAGATGTCGGTCGGCACGGCAAGTTCGTTGCGGAACTTGAGTGTGTTGTTGTACTGCGCGAGGGCACCCCAAGACAGGTTCTTCGGGGTCTGCGCGGAGGGCTTCGGCTTGTACATCGCCTTGACCTTCGGGTCCAGTGCGACGTCGCTGGCAGTGGGCTTGGTCCAGCCGATGCCCTCCGGGCCCATCCCGGCGATGCGCTGGCCCTCGTCGGTGTAGATGTAGTCCAGCATCTTGATCGCGGCGATCTGAGCCTCCTTGCTGGCCTTGTTGGTCAGCATGAAGGTGTAGCCGGTCGAGGTCGGGGTGTTCAGACCGGTGTAGCTCTTGCCGTCCGGACCAGTCAGCGGCGGGGCGGCGTCGTACTGCCTATCACGCCCGTCCTTCGAGCCCAGCTGGACGAAAATGCCGGGATACAGGAGTGGCGCCGTGCCGATCTGGACGGCCTTCGGGTTGTTGCCGATCGCCTGCAGGGCAGCCGCGTTCTGGGTGAAGGAGGCCGGGTCGATCAGGCCCTCCTTGTAGAGCGAGTGGATGTACGTCAGGCCTTGCTTCCACGCGTCCGAGTTGACCGGAGTGGTGACCTTGTCGCCGTTCAGCGTGAGCAGCGACCGGACGCCGTTGTTCGCGCCGACCGGGTCGTAGGCGAAAGCGCCCATCAGGTAGGCGATCAGGCTGCTGTCCTGCGGGTCGGTGGTCATCGGGATCTCGTCGGCCTTGCCGTTGCCGTTCGGGTCCTTGGTCTTGAACGCCTCCAGAACGGTCCGCAGCTCCTCGGTCGTCTTCGGCATCTGCAGGCCCAGCTTCTTCAGCCAGGTGCTGTTGATCCACAACTTGTCCGGGTAGGTGCAGTGGAAGCAGTCGGCCCACTGCGGCAACGCGTAGATGTGACCATCGGGCGCGGTCGACATCTCCTTGTACATCTTGTTCGAGTCCAGCGCCTTCTGGATGTTCGGCGCGTAGTCCTTGATCAGGCCCTCGAGCGGCAGGGCGACGCCCTGCGTACCCAGCTTCAGGACCTCGGCCTGGGTGAACGCGTCGACCCACGGGATCAGGAAGAACAGTTGCGGGTAGTCGCCGCTGGCAAGCGCGATCTGGCGCTTCTCCTTGGCCGCCGCACCATCCTGGGTGGTGGTCTGCCACTTGAACTGGATCTTGAACTTGTCACTGATGACCTTCGTGACCTGGTTCGTGTCCATGTTCGTGTCTTGGTCGGCCGGCGACATGGTGTCGATGATGACCTTGCCGTCGGCAGTCATCTGAGGCTTGACACCCGCGGCGGCATTCTTAGTGCCCCCGCTACATCCCGCTACTGCCAGTGCGGTGGCCACCGCTATCAAAGCCACCTTGCTCTTGATCGAGCGCATTGCCATGTTCCTTCCAATCTTGGATGACTACTTAGCCCTTGACGGCGCCGACCATAACGCCCTTGGTGAAGTGCCGGGCGATGAACGGATAAATGATCAGTACGGGCAGGCTCGAGACGACGATGAGCGCGTACTTCAGGACGTTGGCCAACTGCTGCGCCTGTAGTTGCTGCGCCACATCCTTCGAGGGGTCGGAAATTTGGTTCTGGATGAGGATGTTCCTGAGCACGATCTGTAGCGGGTAGAGACTCGTGTCCTTGAGGTAGACCAGAGCGTCGAAATAGGAGTTCCACTGGTAGATCGCATACATCAGCGCGATCACCGCCAGCATCGGCTTGGACAGCGGCAGCACGACCGACCACAGGAACCGCAGGTCACTCGCGCCGTCCAGCGTCGCCGCCTCGTACAGCTCGTCCGGAATGGTGCTGCGGAAGAACGTCCGCGCGATGATCACCTGCCAGACGCCGATCGCGCTCGGGATCAGCAATGCCCAGCGGGTGTTCAGCATGCCGAGGTTCTGCACCACCAGGTAGGTCGGGATCAGGCCGCCGGAGAACAGCATGGTGAAGATCAGCAGGCTCATGATCAGGTTCCGGCCGAAGAAGGTCCTTCTCGACAGCGGATACGCGATCGCCACGGTCAGGGTGACGCTGATCAAGGTGCCTCCGATGGCATAGATCAGCGAGTTGTAGTAGCCCTGCAGCACCTGTGGGTTGGTGAGGGCAGATTTGTAGGCAGCCAGGCTGGGTTCGACCGGCCAGAGCAGAACCCTGCCGGCGGAGACCGCCGATGCGCTGCTGAACGAACTCGCCACCACGTAGATCAACGGGACCGCCACCGCGATCAGCGCGATCCACAGCATCACCTTGATGCCGATCAGGAAGATCCGGTCGCCCCGGGTCTCCGCGATGGTGGACTTCTCCGGTCCACTCGACTTGGCCAGCCGGGACTTGAACGGCTGCAGGGTGACGCTCATCGATTCTTCTCCTCCGGCTTCCGGTGGGCGGTCATGACCACAGTCCGTTCCCGGTGATCCGCTTGGCGACGAAGTTCACGAACAACAGCAGGAACAGGTTGAGCACCGAGTTGAACAGGCCGACCGCAGTGGCCATGCTGAAGTCCGCGTTCAGCAGGCCGGTCTTGTAGACGTAGGTCGCGATGATCTCCGACTGCTCCAGGTTCAGTTGGTTCTGCAGCAGGAAGGCCTTCTCGAAGCCGATCGACATGATGTTGCCGACGCCGAGCACCAGGATGATCACGGCCGTCGGCATGATGCCCGGGATGTCCACGTTCCAGATCCGCTGCAGCCGGCTGGCGCCGTCGATCTTGGCTGATTCGTGCAGCGCCGGGTCGATGCCGGCGAGTGCGGCCATGTAGATGACGGCGGAGTAGCCCGTCGTCTGCCAGACATCGGACCAGACGTAGATATGCCGGAAGTAGTTCGGATCACCGATGAAGTCCTTCGCGGGCACGCCGAACAACCCCAGCCCGTCGTTCACGAATCCGAGCCGCGGCGACAGCACCAGGATGGTCATCGACACGACCACCACGGTGGAGATGAAGTACGGCGCATAGGTGACCAAACTGACCGTCTTCTTGAAGACGCCGTTGCGGATCTCGTTCAGCGCAACGGCCAGGATGATCGGGATCGGGAAGCTGGCCAGCACCAGGTAGATCGCGAGCAAAAAGGTGTTCTTGATCAGCGTCCAGAACACGGGATTCTGGAAGAAGAGCTCGAAGTTCTTGAAGCCGACCCAGGGGCTGCCCCAGGGACCCAGGATCGGGCTGTAATCCTTGAACGCGATCACTGCGTTCGAGATGGGGATGTACTTGAAGATGACGAAGTATGCCACCGGGATGATGATCAGCAGGTAGAGTTGCCAGTGCCGCTGGAAGCTGCGCCGGGCCTCGGTCCAGCGGCTCGGCCGCCTGATGCTGGCGGCCCTGACCGCCTGTTTGATCACCGGCGCCGGCGCCGCCGGTTTCACCTCGATCGTTCCACTCACGCCTCATCCCTTTCTGTCCTGCCGCCCTCAGCTGCCGCAGCCGTATTCTCGTGACCGGCAGTCGCCTCACCGGGGCCGGATATATCCGATAGGATTCGACGGCCCACTCCGGGGAGGATTGCACAGAACCAGTTGGAGCGGAAGACCTTCCCCGCCGGTCGATACCGGACCTTGACCGAAGATCGGATCCGGTTCATTCCCATGACAACAGACAGCAGAACGGTCCCGCAGATCATTGCGGAACCGAGGCTGCCAACGGTGCGGGTCCACCCACGCGCGACAGCGGGGAGGATCCGGGACCGAGTTTGTTTCCTTTGTGAAGTATGGGTCAGTAAAGTGCCCACTGCGGCGCATGTCAAGACCTGGAGGGTACTCCGCCGCTACGGCGCGGCCGTCCCGGTCCGGCTGAGCTGGCGCTCGATCATCTCGAAGTTGAAGCGGCCCGTTCGGGTCGCGCCCCAGAGCTCGGCCATCACCATGTTGACCCGGAACACCCGCTCGAGCGGCTCCACGGCTACCTTCTCTGCGGCACTCAGCGGGAAGCCGAGTTCCGCGGCAGTCCGTTCGTAGCCTTCGATCACTCAGGCGATCGGTGCATCCGGGCAAGCACGAACTCCCAGGCGCGGCTGTCTTGATGAGTGAGATCGAAGTCGATCACGCTCCTTTGCCTTCGCCACGGCCGCGGTCGCCCACTCCGCCAGATCCGGCCGCTGTGCCTGCAAAGCCAGCACACCCGCGTCCCAGTCCTGGAACGCACCCATCAAGTCGAGCTCACAGCCCCGATAGAACCATGGCCGCTGGCCAAGCTCCAGGTCGCGAAGGTCGCCGTGCAGGCGCGCGAGGATGGAGCCACGCTGCTCACGATGGCGGGCGTCTCGGTCTGGCGTGGGCGGCCCGCGACGTACCGGGTCGCAGCCCAGAGCCGCCCGTCGTGGGCAACCGGCCGACCAGCCGCGCGCTGCCAGGTGCCGCAGCACCTGCGACTCGTAGCTGAGGTCCTGCTCCGTTCGCAGCGTGTGATAGCGCCGCAGGATGAAGCGGTGCCCATCCCCTGTCCAGACGTGCCAGTTGCCGTTACCGAGTGAGTCGGCGTCCGCCGGCCTGGTCGCACGTACCCGGCTGACTTGGAGTCCCGACCGGGCGGCGACCCGGCGGACCGTCGTACTCGTCACTGGGTTAGAAGGCTGCTCAATCATCCGCTCAGTCTGACGGACGAGGTCTAGTCCAATATCGCGCCACAGGTCAGGTTGACCACGGCTCCGGTCATCGCTCCGATTCCAGATCCACCGGCTCCGGTGAGGTCTCCGGCGTGAAGTTCGGCCGCAGCGACACCACCTGGACGCCGTGTTTGCCGACCTCGCCGGCGAGGCTCCTGGTGAGGCACTAGAGCGACGCGCAAGGCGAGGCTGAGGCCAACCATCTCGAGGCCCGACTCGCGCGCTGCTGACGACGACAGCATCATGATCACGCCCTTGCCCTGCTCGATCATCCGCCGCGCGAGCGTGGGTCGCGGCCAGAAGTGGGTCCGTGCCGCCTCGGTGATCGGCTGCAGGAAGTGGTCGAGCGACATCCCGGGCGAAAGCGCGAGCGATCGCGCCGCCTCTTGCCCTCGGATACCCGGGCCCTCGGCCCCCTGGTAGACGGAGCCGACACCTGGATCTCTACATCCGGATCAGCTGCTCCTGAGAAGTCAGGACCCGACCCGACCATCACGGGGGAATGGCCGGGCCGAGCTAATCCGATCGTACCCGCGCTCGCACTCCTCCAACCGACACCCAGGCGAACTTGTGGAGTGAACGCTCAACGACCGGCGACGGCCTTCGC
>JAWWPC010000279.1:0-3852 GCA_033851055.1 Kribbellaceae bacterium
CTCGCAGGTGGCGAAGGGGACCGCCGTGGTAACAGTCGGCGGCGGAAGGCAGCACGCGGTGGACGCTCTCACCGCGGGAGTCCGGCTCTGGGTCGTCGTGGCCGGGGTGATCGCCGTGCTCCTGGCGGGTGCGTCGGCACTGGCCGGCCGGCGGCGCCGCAGCGAGGCCTGAACGCCCCGGCCCCGGCCCCGGTGGCAGGCTCCGGACGCGGTCCGGGCCGCCGCGCGACACCGTGCCGATGCGTCCGCCGGTCCGAGCGAGCGGAGCCGGCGCCATCAAGTAGGCTTCGCGCGCGGCCCGCGTGCAGCACCGTGGGCAAGGCCATCTCAGATCTAGGTAGGGGAATTTCCGTGTCCGAGCGCACTCTTGTTCTGGTCAAGCCCGACGGTGTCCGTCGTGGCGTCGTCGGCGACGTCATCTCGCGGCTCGAGCGTAAGGGTCTGACGATCGTCGCGCTGGAGTTGCGCACGCTGACCCGCGAGACGGCCGAGGAGCACTACGGCGAGCATCGTGAGCGCCCCTTCTTCGGCGAGCTCGTCGACTTCATCACCGGCGGCCCGCTGGTCGCCCTGGTGGTCGAGGGCCCCCGGGCCATCGAGGCCTTCCGTGCGCTGGCCGGCGCGACCGATCCGGTCAAGGCGACGCCCGGCACGATCCGCGGTGACCTCGCCCTGGAGATCGGCGAGAATGTCGTACACGGGTCCGATTCGTCCGATTCGGCGAAGCGCGAGATCGAGTTGTTCTTCCCCGGACTGGTGTAAGTCACCTGCCAACTGGGCATCCCGCCTAGCGGACGCACCGAGCGCCCCGGGCGAGCGATCGAAGAAAAAGGCGGGAGCGCGCGGGCCGGACATCCGGCCCGCGCGTTCTTTGTCAGAAACTTGTCTCGGCATGGCTGGAATTTCGGACAACTCGCATTGTCCCGGTGCCTGCCCTGGCAGTCTTTATCGCGTTACGATGAGCATGCCGCTCTGCACGTCCGCCAGCAGGAAGGGCTCCCTAAACTCCATGGGCAACAAGCTGTCGTTCCTGGGCCGTGACATGGCGGTCGATCTAGGCACAGCGAACACTCTGGTCTATGTCCGCGGCCGCGGCATCGTTCTCAACGAACCGTCCGTCGTCGCGATCAACACCAACACGGGCAAAATCGTTGCGGTCGGCATCGAGGCCAAGCGCATGATCGGCCGGACGCCGGGCAACATCGTCGCGATCCGCCCGCTGAAGGACGGCGTCATCGCCGACTTCGACGTCACCGAGCGGATGCTGCGCTACTTCATCCAGAAGGTGCACAAGCGGCGGCACTTCGCCAAGCCGCGGATCGTGGTGGCGGTTCCCAGCGGCATCACCGGGGTCGAGCAGCGGGCCGTGAAGGACGCCGGCTACCAGGCGGGAGCGCGCCGGGTCTACATCATCGAGGAGCCCATGGCGGCCGCGATCGGCGCCGGGCTGCCCGTCTACGAGCCGACCGGCAACATGGTCGTCGACATCGGCGGCGGCACCACCGAGGTCGCGATCATCTCGCTCGGCGGCATCGTCACCAGTCAGTCCGTGCGGGTCGGCGGAGACGAGCTCGACCAGGCGGTCATCACCTTCTCGAAGAAGGAGTACTCCCTGATGCTCGGGGAGCGCACCGCAGAGGAGATCAAGATGGCCATCGGCTCCGCCTATCCCTTCGGCGAAGACGAGCCGCACGCCGAGATCCGCGGCCGGGACCTGGTGAGCGGGCTGCCCAAGACGATCGTCATCTCCGCCGAGGAGGTGCGCCGGGCCATCGAGGAGCCGGTCAACGCCATCGTCGACGCGGTGAAGACCACCCTCGACAAGTGCCCGCCCGAGCTCTCCGGCGACATCATGGACCGGGGGATCGCGCTCACCGGCGGCGGAGCACTGCTGAAGAACCTCGACGAGCGGCTCCGTGAGGAGACGGGCATGCCGATTCATCTTGTGGACAACCCGCTGGACTCGGTGGTCATCGGCACCGGCAAGTGCGTGGAAGATTTCGAGTCCCTGCGCCAGGTGCTCGTCCCCGAGGCACGTCACTGAGCTCGTGAGGGACTCCCGGCGCAACCGTTTCGTGCTCGGCACACTGCTGCTCGTCGCCCTGGCACTGATCACCGTCGACTACCGGGGCGGGCAGGACTCGCCCCTGCGCGGCCTGCGCGGGGTCGGTGCGGCGATCTTCGGGCCGATCGAGCGCACCGCGGCCGCCATCGTGCACCCGATCGGCAGCACCGTCGATGCCATCACGGACGCGCCGAGCGAGCGTAAGAAGGCCGAAGGGCTACAACGCGAGAACGAGCGGCTCCGCGAGCAGGTCCAAGCGAACCAGCTGGACAAGGGCCGCGCCGACCAACTCGACAAGCTGCTCCGTCCCGCCGGCCTCGGCTCGTACAAGATCGTCGCGGCGGAGGTGATCTCGGCGGGCCAGGGCTTCGAGGACACCGTCACGATCAACGCCGGCAGCGGTAGCGGGGTGCGGACGGACATGACCGTGATGGCGGCCGACGGGCTGGTCGGCCGGGTCACCCGGGTGGGGCCCTCCACCGCGACAGTGCTGCTCGCCACCGACGCCGCGTCGGCGGTCGGCAGCCGGGTGGAGGGCTCGATGCAGATCGGGATCACACAGGGCAGGGGCCGCAGGGGGCTGGGCGGCACCACCACCCCGCTGAGCTTCCAGTTGCTCGACGCCAACGCGCCGATGACGCCGGGACAGCGGATCGTCACCCTGGGCTCGGACGGGGAACGTCCCTACGTCTCGGGACTGCCGATCGGCACCGTCGACCGGGTGGTCAAGACGCCCGGGTCACTGACCCGCACCGCCTATGTCCGGCCCTTCGTCCACTTCGCCAGCCTGGACGTCGTCGGCGTGGTGGTCGAGCCGCCCAAGACCGACCCGCACGACTCCATCCTGCCGCCCAAGCCGACCATGGCGCGGGGCTGAGCACCTCTCGGGGGAGACGCCTACATGCTGAGCACATCTGATACGGCCCCAGGCAACCACAGGCTCTGGGCGGTGCTGGTGATGGTGGTCGCGCTCGTTCTGCAGGTGGCGGTGGCCAACCGGCTGCCGTTGCCCGGCTCGGTCACGCCCGATCTGGTGCTGCTCACCGTGGTGGCGCTGGCGCTGGTGAACGGCGAGATGCTGGGTCTCGTCGCCGGGTTCACCGCCGGGCTGGCCGCCGACATCATGCCGCCCGCCGACCACACGATCGGGCGGTACGCGCTCGTCTACTGCCTCGTCGGCTACATCTGCGGGCTGGCCAGCGCGGAGATGGACCGCTCGTCGGTGGTGCCGTTCGTGGCCGTGGCCGCCGGGGCACTGGCCGGCTCGGTGCTCTACGCGGGAGTCGGAATGCTGCTCGGCGATCCGCGGGCCACCTGGGCGATCATCTCCCGGATGGTGCCGTTGTCGGTGCTCTACGACGTGCTCGCCAGTCCGTTCGTGGTCTGGGCGGTGCTCCGGGTCACCCGGCGCGTCGACCGGGGCCGGAGCCCGGGTCGGTTCGATCTCGCCTCCGCCCGCTACCGGGCGATGTCACGGGAGCGGATCTAATGAACAGCAGATCCCACCAGCGGCTGGTGGTGCTGCACGTCCTGGTGCTGTCGCTGCTGGTCATCCTGGTCGGCAGGCTGTGGAACCTGCAGGTGATGGACGGCAAGCACTACCGCCAGGTCGCCGCCGAGAACCGCACCCGCGACATCGTGGTCCCCGCCGTACGCGGCCAGATCCTCGACGACATGGGCCGGCCGCTGGTGCGCAACCGTACCGCCCTGGTGGTGTCGGTGGACCGCACGACGCTGTCCAGACAGAAGGACGGCGGCAAGACCGTGCTGACCCGGCTCGCCAAGGT
>JAWWPC010000244.1:0-16624 GCA_033851055.1 Kribbellaceae bacterium
AGGTGGGTGCATCGCAAGGCGGAGAAGGAGCCTCGATGCGGGGTTCATCGTGGCTTCTTCTCCAACGCCGCGAGGTGCCCGCCTGGGCGCCGGACTTATGCGACGGATTTCGGGTTCGGGACACTAGACCAGCGTTGGTGAGTGTCAGGCGTCCGGCTGCAGACCTGTGTGGTGAGCGGCAAACGCCAACAGATCCGCCCATTCCGACGCAACCATGGCCGCGGGCTTACCGAAGCCGTGACCGGTGTTGACCTCGATCCGGGTCAGCACAGGCTGCTCCCCCGCTTGCGCGTGTTGGAGCGTCGCCATGAACTTGTGGCTGTGCAGCGGCACCACCCGGTCGTCGTGGTCGCCCGTCGCGACCAGCGTCGCTGGGTACGCCGTGCCTTCGCGCAGGTTGTGCAACGGCGAGTAGGCGAGCAGATCCTCGAACTGGTCCGGGTCGTCCGGTAGACCATAGTCGGAAGCCCAGGCCGCTCCCACGGTGAACTTGTGGAACCGCAGCATGTCCATCACGCCTACCGCGGGCAGAGCGACCGCGAAGAGGTCTGGCCGCTGCGTCATCACCGCACCGACTAGTAGACCGCCGTTGCTGCGACCGTGGATCGCCAACTGCTGCGGCGTTGTCACCTTGGTCTCTTGCAGGTGCTCGGCCACCGCGATGAAGTCGTCGAACACGTTCTGCTTGTTCTTCAGGCGGCCTTCGTCGTGCCAGTCGCTGCCGTACTCACCACCGCCGCGCAGGTTGGTGATCACCAGCACCCCGCCGGCCGCGAGCCAGGCCGGCCAGCCCGGCCTATAGTCCGGCAGGACCGGGATCTTGAATCCGCCGTATCCCCACATCAGCGTGGGTCGCGGCTGCTCGAAATCCAGATCCGCCCGGCTGATCAGGAAGTACGGCACCTCCCGGCCCGGCGCGGTCAGGCGGGTCACCGTGATCTCGGGCGCAGTGAAGGCGTCGCCGGCGGGAACCAGCTCCGGCAACGCCCGGAGCTCACCCGTGGCCGCGCTGATGACGTACGAGGTGGTCGGATCGGTGACCGAGGAAAGGCCGATGAAGATCTCGTCGTGATCCGCCTCCGCGTTGAGGCCGACCGCCCCACCACCGGGCACCGGGATTCGCCGGGTGTCGGTGCCGTCGAGGCTGTGCAACTCCACCATCGGCTGGGCATCGATCAGCGAGAGCGTCAGCAGCCCTTCGCCGGCGGCCCTGACGGCCTGCAGAGTGCCTTCTCCCTCGCCGACCAACTCGGTGAAGGTCCCCTCCAGGTCGCAACTGACCAGTCGACCCCGGGGCGCGTCCTGGTCGGTCCGCAGGATCAGGCGGTCGCCGTCCGTCCTGATGAACGCTGTGTCGTACGTCGCCTCGTCGATCAACCGCCTCGGCTCGCCAAGAGCATTGCGGCCGTCAACGGTCTCGATCGGATAGAGCCAGATGCGGCTGCGGTGGTCCGTGCCCTCCGTGATGTGCACGACCACGTACCGGTCGTCGTGCGACACCTCGGGCGTCACGATCAGCTGGTCGTTCTCCGGGAAGTGCAGGATCAGCTCGTCCTCGGCCTGCGGCGTACCGATCCGGTGCAGCTTGAGCTGGCCACCGCTCAATGCCTTCGTCTCGGTGCCCACGTTCCGGCCGCTGGCCGGGAAGTGCACATACAGGTACGACGACGAGTCCGGCAGCCAGGTGGCCTCGCAGAACTTGGCCTCGGTGACCACGTCGTCGACCTCGGCGCCGGTGGCCACATCGAGCAGCCGGAAGGTGGTCCAGTCACTGCCGCTCTCGTTGATGCCGTAAGCGAAGTAGCGGCCGTCGCTGCTGACGGTGAAGGTGCCGAGCGAGTCAGTGCCGTCCTCGGACAGCTTGTTCGGGTCGATGATGACCCGGCCACCCTCGAGCAAGCCCTGCAGGGAGTCCGCCACGTACACGACGTCTTGGGCCTGGGTCCCATCGTTGCGGCCGGCAAAGAACCAGCCGGCCTTCTGCGAAGGAACACCGGCCCGCGGCCTTCGCAAGATCGCGCTCATTGTGCGCTGGAACCAGTCACGGGCGGGCAGGCTGCTCAGCTGCGCCTCGGTCGCCTCGTTCTGGCGGCGTACCCAGTCTTTGGTCTCGGCGGAGTCCGCGTCCTCCAGCCAGCGGTAGGGATCGGCGATCTCACGGCCATGCAGGAGGTCGACGGTTTCGTCGCGGCGACTCTCCGGATATTGGGCGGCGGTCATGGCACTAACTTAGCGAACGCGCCCCACTCACCAAGCCGTCAGCAGGCGGCATCCCGCGCTGGGCTCCAGGCTCGGTGAATGGGACGCTCCCAGGTTGGTCAGTGTCGCCCGTCCGGGTTCAGGTCCTTGCGCCAGAGCACCTCGCCGTAGAGGTTGCGCAGTGACGCGGTGAAGACCTCACTGCGCGGGTCGATCGCGACGTGGCCGAAGAACTGGTTGCCGCCGCTCGGCGGCTGGCTCGGGAAGTCCGCCGCCTTGATGAACTCGACCTTGGGGCCGAAGGTCGGGTCGAGCGCGTTCGGACCGAAGGTGCCGGCGTTGACCGGTCCGGCGACGATCTCCCAGAACGGGTCGAAGTCCGTGTAGGCGGCCCGCGACGGGTCGTAGTGGTGGGCCGCACAGTAGTGCACGTCGGCCGTCAACCAGATCGTATTGCGCACCTGGCGCCGCTTGAACTGGCTCAGCACCCAAGCGATCTCGTGCTCGCGGCCGCCCGGCGCTCCGGCCAGGCCGTTGGCGACCGCTTCGATCTCGGTACCGTCCGGAACCAGCAACCCGAGCGGCATGTCGCTGGCGATCACCTTCCACGTCGCCTTCGACGCAGCCACCTCGCGGACCAGCCAGGCGGCCTGTTCAGCGCCGAGCATCGCGACCGGCCCGGCCACGTCGGGCTTCGGGTTGGCGCCGCGGTAGGTGCGCATGTCCAGGCAGAACACGTCCAGCAGTGGGCCGTAGCTCACCTTGCGGTAGATCCGGTCCTGGCCGTCGCTGTGCACGATCGGCATGTACTCCTCGAACGCCTTGCGCGCCCTTGCGGCCAGTACGTCAACCCGCTTCTCGGTGTACCGGGCGTCGGTCAGGATCTCGCCCGGGTACCAGTTGTTCAGCGTCTCGTGGTCGTCCCACTGGCTGACGATCGGCACCTCTGCATACAGGTCTCGGATGTTGTGGTCCAGCAGGTTGTACTTGTACCGGCCGCGGTACTCAGCCAGCGTCTCGGCGACCTTGGAGACCTCCTCAGTCACGAGGTTCTTCCAGGTGGTGCCGTCGGCAACCTTGACCTCAGCCTGGATCGGACCGTCGGCATAGATGTTGTCACCGGAGTGCAGGAAGAAGTCGGGCCGGGTGTCGTGCATAGCCTTGTACGCCACCATGCCGCCGAAGTCCGGGTTGATCCCGTAGCCCTGCCCGGCGGTGTCACCGGTGAAGACAAAGCTGACCGGCCGGTTCCGCCCGGGCGTGCTGAAGGAGCCGGCCGCGGTCTCGCCCAGATTGCCGTACGAGTCCTCGAAGCCGATGCGGTAGTCATACCGCTGGCCTGGCCGTAGCCCTCGCAACGGCAGTTGGGCGGTGAAGTCCGAGTCCGGCCCGGCGATCGGACCGCGAAGCCGGATGGCCCGGTCGAACCGGCCGTTGCCGGTCAGGTCGACGACGAGCCGGCCCGGACGATCAGTGCGGGACCACACCACGGCCGAGTTCTGCGTGACGTCCCCGCTGGCGATACCGGACGGCAGTTCCGGCCGGTCCCCTCGTACGACGTTCGGAGAGTTGGACGCTGCGGTGGAGGCTGCGGCGGTGGCGCTGGGAAGGGCAAGGGTGGCGCCCGCGGCGGCGGTGGCGGTGAGGAGCTGGCGGCGGCTCAGATTCATGACCTGAACTTGCGCCTCCTCGATGACGGCCAGGTGACGGACGGGCGAACTGCCTGCCAAATTACTCGCCGACCCGGCGCTGGCCCGGCGGAGAACCCGCGTTGCCGACCGCCCGAATAGGCGTTCCTGCATGTCAGGGCGGGGTCCGGGGCCGGCCGAACCCGCTTAACACGGTGCGAACCAGAGTGCCCTGGCTGTGTAACGGCCGCGGGAGACGGTCGCTCCAACCACGATCGAGGAGGCCTGCCATGCACCGAGTTCCCGATCTCTCCGACATCCGCGCCGCCGCCGGGCGACTGGGCGTCGGACTCACCGCCGAAGAGGCGGAGGTCTACCGCAGTCACCTGGCCAGGATGCTGGCCGAGTTCGACGAGTTCGTCCAGGCCCGGACAGCCGATGTCCGGCCGCCGCGCTTCCCCGGCGCCCGGGAGCCGGGTTACCGGCCGGGACCGGACGAGGACCCGCACAACGCCTGGACCTGGAAGTGTTCCATCGACGGAAGTGGTACCGGAATCCTCACCGGCCGCTCCGTCAGCTACAAGGACCACACCGCCGTCGCCGGGATGCCGATGAGCTTCGGCGCTCACGCGCTGGCGGGCCACGTACCTGACTTCGACGCGACCGTCGTGCAGCGGGCCTTGGAGGCCGGCGCCACGGTGACCGGCAAGAACGTGATGAACGGCCTGGCCGGCGGGTTCGGCTTCGGCGGCGGCATCGGCGACTACGGCCGACCGATGAACCCGCACAACCCGCATCACCTGACGGGCGGCTCGTCGTCCGGTTCGGCGGCGGCGCTGGTGGACCGCGAGGTCGACATCTCCTTCGGCGGAGACCAGGGCGGCTCGATCCGGATCCCGGCCTCCTGGTCGGGCACCGTCGGGCTGAAGCCGACCTTCGGTCTGGTGTCGCACTTCGGTATCGGCTTCGGCTCCGACCAGAGCATCGACTACACCGGACCGATGACGATGACGGTCCTCGACGCCGCCCTGGCGCTAGAGGCAGTCGCCGGATACGACGGGCTCGACCCGAGGCAGACCCGCGAGGTACCCGACCGGTACGACACCACGAGCCGGCTGACCGAGGGTATCGACGGCCTGCGGATCGGCATTCTCCGCGAAGGTTTCGCCGGGGCCACCGATGCGGTCGCCGACTCCGTCAACCAGGCGATCGAGGTCTTGACCAAGCTCGGGGCGACCGTCTCCGAGATCTCCGTGCCGGAACACCTGACCATCGGCGGGGCGCAGCAGGCATTGTCAGCCGAGGCGACCCTGGCCGTGCGGGGCTCGGGGTTCTACGGCGCCTTCGCCCGGACCTACTACCCCGAGGACACCATCGGCGCCATCACCCGGGCCTGGCAGAACAACCAGGAGCTGCTCGACCCCCGTGGCCTCCTCAACCTGATGGCCGGCGAGTTCAGCCGGCAATACTGGGCGGGACGCCTGTACGCGAAGGCGCAGAACGTACGCCCGGCCTACATCGCGGCGTACGACCGGGCACTGTCGGAGGTCGACGTACTGGTGATGCCTACAACGGTCGGCCAAGCGCCGCGGTTCGAGCCGATCGACGATCCCACCACGGCTCTCGATTCCGCGCTGCTCAACCCTGTCTCGCAGAGCGCCGTCATGAACACCAGACCCTTCAACTTCACCGGGCACCCTGCACTGGCCGTGCCCTGCGAGAAGCGGGACGGGCTACCGGTCAGCATTCAGCTGGTCGGCCGGATGTTCGACGACGCGCTGTTGCTTCGGGTGGCTCACGCTCTCGCGGAGGCAGTGCCGTTCGACGAGTGGATCGCGGTGGACTCCCCCGCCGCTGCCGCTAGCTGAAGCTCGGGGGGCCTGTCGCCGACACGCCCGCCTTTCCCGGCGCGGAGGTTTCACCCCCGCCGCGCCGGGAAACCTGCCTGGAATTTCACGGAGCGAAAATCCAGAAATATAGCCTTTACCAGCGCGGCCGATGCGTGAAACAAAATGCGAATAGCCTTGTATGCAAGGCGATCCGGCACACCCGTGGCCTCCCGCCCGCAAGGTCCGCCACCCTTTCCGGGCCGCACCTCAACGCATCGAAGAATTCGTTCACCGGCGCTCAGGAAATGCACCGGTACGCACTGAAAGGAATCACGATGATGTCGACGACCGGTGAGGTACTGCAGATCGAGAAGCCGTCGCTCGTGCCCGAGCCCGGGTCGGTAGGACCCGCGCTGAAGGTTGGTGACCTGGTGACCGAGTTCCGCAGTCGGCGCGGCGACGTGCGGGCTGTCGACGGGGTGTCCTTCACAGTGCCGCGCGGCGGCGTGCTGGCCGTGATCGGCGAGTCGGGCAGTGGCAAGAGCGCGATGCTGCGCTCGATCATCGGGATCAATCCGCCCAGCACGCTGATCACGGGCGAGATCTCGGTCGGTGGCCGCGACCTGCAGGCGATGTCGCCGCGGGACCGGCGCAAGGCCCGCGGCAGCGAGGTCTCGATGGTCTTCCAGGACCCGCTGACGGCCCTCGACCCCGTCTACACGATCGAGAAGCAGTTGGTCGAAGGCATCCGCAAACACCACCCGGACCTGGATCGCGCCGAGGCCCGGCAGCGGGCACTGGAGTTGCTGGAGCTGGTCCAGATCCCTTCGGCCGCAGCCCGGCTGAAGGCGTACCCGTCCGAGCTGAGTGGTGGCATGCGGCAACGAGTGGTGATCGCGATGGCGATCGCCGGCCGGCCGACCGTGCTGCTGGCCGACGAACCTACGACCGCGCTCGACGTCACCGTGCAGGCCCGGATGATGCGACTGTTCCGCCAGATCCAGCGCGAGATCGACATGGGCCTCGTGATCGTGACCCACGACCTCGGCGTCGCGGCCGAACTGGCCGACGAGGTCGCCGTGATGTACGCCGGCCGGTTCGTCGAGTACGGGTCCGCGGTCCAGGTGCTGAACGCCCCGTCGCATCCGTACACCGAGGGCCTGATCGAGGCGAACGTCCGGGCCGGGCAGGACCGCCGGCCGAACGCCATCCCCGGTGCGCCGCCCAGCCTCGACCAGCTGCCACCTGGCTGCGCGTTCGCGCCACGGTGCGGCTATGCGGTCGGCGCCTGCTGGGACAGCCTGCCGTCGGCGCGGCCGGTCGACGACGGGCACTCGAGCAGCTGTCTGCTGGTGCCCGAGACGGCGCTGGCGTCCTGACATGCGGTCCCGACCATCGCCTCCGCCGGCTGTCTGTGCGGTGCTGGCACTGCTCCTCGTCGTGCTGGCCGGGTGTACCTCGGCCTCCGCGAACAGCCCTGCTCCGCCCGGCGGCGAGCTGAGGATCGCCATGTCCGCGGGCAACATCCCGTTCCCGTCGACCCCGCCGAACGAGGGCTATGAGGGTTACCGGTTCGTCGGCAACAACATCTACGACGGCCTGACCCGGCTCAACCTGAACCAGTCCAGCACGCTGCCGACACCGCAACCGGCGCTCGCCGAGTCCTGGACCACATCGAAGGACCTGACCACCTGGACCTTCAAGCTGCGCCAGGGCGTCAAGTTCCACGACGGCACCACCTTCGACGCAGACGCGGTGATCTTCCAGTACGACCGGCTTCGCACCAAGGGCTCGCAGTACTACGACACGAAGTCCGCGGCGAGCGCTGCCGCGTCGTTCCGGTACTTCAAGTCCTGGCGCAAGATCGACAGCCGCACGGTCGAGATCAAGACCACCAAACCGTACGCCTGGCTGCTGTGGGACCTGGCCGCCATCCTCTACCCCAGCCCGACGGCGGTGAAGACGTACGGCAACAACAACTACAACCAGCACGCCACCGGCACCGGGCCCTTCCGGATGACGAAGTACGTCGACGGCGAGGAGATGGAGCTGACCCGCAACGACAACTACTGGCGGGGCCCGGTCAAGCTCGGCCGGATCAGGCTTTACCCGCAGCCGGAGCCCGCTTCGCGACTGTCAATGCTGCAGTCGGGTGAGGTCGACTGGGCAGAGGTCCCGTCGCCGGACTCGGTCCAGCAGTTGAAGAAAGAGGGCTACCAGATCGAGATGGGCAAGTACCCGCATGGGATCATGCCGCGGTTCAACCTGTTTCGGGCGCCGTTCAAGGACAACCTGGCCCTGCGCCAAGCACTCAACTACGCGCTGGACCGGGACGGCACAGCGGCCCTGCTGAACAACGTCGGCTATCCCGCCAAGGAGTACGTGTACGACGGCAACCCGTCGTACGCCCGCGACAACCCGGGCTATAGCTACGACGTCGAGAAGGCGAAGAAGCTGCTCGCCCAAGCCGGCTACAGCCCAGGCCAACTGACGATCACGATGGCCTACCCGACCGGCGGCTCCGGGAACATGTACCCAGACACGATGATGCAGAAGTTGCAGGCCGACTTCGCAGCGATCGGCGTCAACACGGTGCTGAAGCCGATGGAGTGGAACACGATCATCTCGATCGGTCTCGACGGCCTGTCGGCGAAGCAGTGGAGCAACATCGACATCCTCTGGGCGTCGCCGGCGGCCGGCATGATGCCGACGGGCTTCAGCACCACGTACTTCTGCCATCGTCCCGGCGGATTGCGCAACGCGACCGGGCTGTGCGATCCCAACATCGACGCCGCGCTCACGGCCGCCAGCCAGCAGCCCGATGTCGCGTCGCAGTACAAGTACCTACAGAAAATGATGGACGTCGCGCTCCAGAATGCCTACTTCCTGTTCTGGATGCATGACCTCAATCTGCGCGTGCTCAGTCCCAAGGTGCACGGCTACATCCAGCCACAGTCGTGGTGGGTGGACTTCACACAGATCTCGGTTGAGGGGGCCTGACCCATGTTGCGTGTCGCCATACTCCGGATCGGCATGGCAATTCCGATCCTGTTCGGAGTCTCAGTCATCGTGTTCCTGCTGATGAATGTGCTGCCCGGCTCCGCCGAAGCCGGGCTGGTCAGCGACGACATGTCGGCCGCGGAACGTCAAGCGATCCGCCACGAGCTCTGGCTGGACCGCCCGCTGCCGGTGCGCTACGGCCACTGGCTCGGCGACGCCCTGCAAGGGAACCTGGGCTACTCCGCCATGCGCCGCCGCAACGTCGCGGACCTACTCATGCAGGCCTGGGGCAACACCGCCGTGCTGGCGATCGTGTCAGCGGTCTTCGGCATCAGCATCGGTCTGTGGCTCGGCTATGTGGCCGGTACTCGCCGAGGCAGTCTCATCGACCGGGTCACCGCGGTGCTGAGCCTGTCAGGCCTGAGCATCCCGTCGTTCTTCCTGGCGATCATCCTGCTGGCGGTCTTCGCCGGTGGGCTCAGACTCCTTCCCTCAGGTGGTGCGACCCTCGACCAGGGCCTCTGGATGGCGATACGGAGTCTGGTGTTGCCGGTGATGTCCGGGTCGCTGATCACGATGGCCATCACGGCCCGGGTGACCCGGGCAAGCATCGTCGACGTGGCCGGCGCGGACTTCGTGGAAACCCTGCGGGCCAAGGGATTGAGCGAGTTCGAGGTGCGCAGACACGTGCTCCGTAACGCGATTTCGCCGGTGCTGACCACCTCCGGCGTACAGATCGGCGCGTTGCTCGGCGGCTCGGTGCTGGTCGAAACGATCTTCCGGTGGCCCGGGATGGGGCTGCTGGTGTTCACCGCGATCTCGGCCCGGGACCTGCTGGTCGTCCAGGGCGCGACATTGGTCATCGCGGTCACCTTCGTGCTGGTGAACCTGATCGTCGACCTGCTGCAGGCCTGGATCGACCCACGGGTGAGAGGAGCGGTGGCATGACCCAGAGCGCGGTTCCCACCCTGCTGGACAAGAACTTCGGCGCCGGTACGACGGCCGCCGACCGCGCCGAGGCGGAGCGCCGCCGCGACGAGTGGAACGCCTCCCGGACCAGTGTGCAAGCCCAGTCGTTCTGGCAGGCAACGCTGCGCCGGTTCGTCGCCAACCGGGTCGGCATGGTGGCCGCGGCAATCGTGCTGCTGCTGGTGCTCGGCGCGATCTTCGCGCCGCTACTCACCTCGGCCGACCCGCTGCTCGGCAAACCCACCGAACGGCTGCACAACCTCGGCACTCCCGGCCACCTGCTCGGCACCGATGAACAGGGCCGCGACATGCTCGCCCGGGTCTTGTACGGCGGCCGGTTGTCCCTGCTGGCGGGATTCGTACCGACCCTCGGTGCGGCTTTGATCGGCACCGCCATCGGGGTCACTTCCGGCATCATGCGCGGCGTCGTCGGCACCGTGCTGATGCGAGCGATGGACATGCTCTATGCGTTCCCGGCGATCCTGCTGGCGATCGCTGTCGGTGCCTCGCTCGGCCCAGGCCTGACCAACACGATCATCGCCGTGACGATCGTGTTCATCCCGCCGGTGGCGCGGGTGGCGCAGTCGGCCACCCGCCGGGTGGTCGTCCAGGAGTTCGTCGAAGCGGCGCGGCTCAGCGGCGCGGGCGGCCTGCGGGTGGCCCGTACGCAGGTGCTGCCGAACGTGCTGAACGACGTGATCGTCTACGCCTCCGGCCTGGTCGGTGTGGCGATGATCATCGCCGCCAGCCTGAGCTTCCTCGGCCTCGGCTCGGCGCCGCCGGCACCGGAATGGGGCTACATGCTCAACAGTCTGCGCGGCATGGTCAGCGTCGCGCCGCTGGTCGCGATCGTGCCCGGCTTCTTCATCTTCCTCACCTCGGTGGCCTTCAACCTGGCCAGCGATGCGCTGCGGGAAGCCATGGACAGCCGGCTCTGAAACCACTCTCGCGGCTTTGAAACCACTCTCGCGGCATTGAAACCACTCTCGGAAGGGCGTCATGCGATGGCCGCAAACACCGGCACGGACCTGCTGGAGCTGATCGGCGTGTCCAAGGAGTTCCACGTGAGGTCCGGAGGCCGCCGGGCCACTTTGTCCGCGGTCGATACTGTCTCGCTCACGGTCCGCCAGGGTACGACCCTTGGCATCGTTGGCGAGTCCGGCTGCGGGAAGTCGACGCTGGCCCGGGTGATCGTCGGCCTGCACCTGGCCGAAGGCGGCGAGATGATCTTCGACGGCAAGCAGGTGCTGACGCATCGCCGCCGCTCGCCGACCGAGCTCAAGCAGATGCAGATGGTCTTCCAGGACCCGTCCTCGGCACTCAACCCGCGGGCCACGATCAGCGAATCGATCGGGTTCCCCCTGCAGGTGCAGGGCGAGTCCCGGGCGGCGATCGACGAACGTGTCGCCACCGTGATGCGCGACGTCGGCCTGCCGGCGGCGTACGCGTCGTACTACCCGCATCAGCTCAGCGGCGGCCAGCGGCAACGGGTGAACATCGCCCGGGCGCTGGCCCTGCAACCCAAGCTGGTGGTGCTGGACGAGGCGGTCTCGGCGCTGGACAAGTCAATCCAGGCCCAGGTGCTGAACCTGCTCACCGATCTGCAGGAGGAGTACGGGCTGACCTACGTGTTCATCAGCCACGACCTGAACGTGGTGCGCTACATCAGCGACGACGTCGCGGTGATGTACCTGGGCCAGGTGGTGGAGCGCGGCAGCGCGCAAGAGCTGTACGACAACCCGAAGCACCCGTACACCCAGCTGCTGCTGTCCTCGATACCGACGCTCGATCCGACCGAGAGCACCCGCGACGAGCCGATGGACGGATCAGTACGCGAGGCAGTGGGCGGAGCGGTGGGCGGATCGGACACCAAGGACACCGAGATCCCCAGCCCGATCGACCCGCCGAGCGGCTGCCGCTTCCGGACCCGCTGTCCGTTCGCGATGGATGTCTGCTCGCAACTCGCGCCGGTGCCGGTGACCATCGACGACACCCACTCCGTCTCCTGCCACCTGTACGCCGAGGCCGACGCCGACGCCGACCAGCGGCAAGTCCCGGCCTGACCGCCCGGCACTCCCCACAGACCTTCTTCACCCCCACGAGTACCACCCACCAGGAGGTTTGGATGTCCACGCCCGACAACACCAGCCCCGGCGCCGCCGAGATCGTCACGGCGATCCTCGCTGCCGCTCAGCTGACCGTCTCCGACAACGAGCTGGCCACGTTCGTCAAGGATTACCCAGTGATGCGGAAGGCGGCCGACGCGCTGTACCTGCCCGAACTCGGGCTGGAGCCCGACGAGCCCGCGAACAGGTTCGACCCGCTGGACTTCTACGCCGCCGCGGCGACCGCGCCGGCAGGAAAGGACGCCTGATGACCGCAACGCCCGGACGCACCATCAAGGACGCGGCCGCCGCCCTCCGCGACGGCAGCCTCACTTCAACCGCTCTGACCCAGGAGATCCTGGACCGGACCACGGCGCTGAACCCGGCCCTCGGCGCGTACGTCGAGATCACCGCGGAGGCTGCACTGGAGCAGGCAGGGGCCGCCGACGCGGCCCTGGCGTCCGGTGACGACCGCGGACCGCTGCAGGGCATACCGCTGGCGATCAAGGACATCATCGCAATGAAGGGCGCGCCGACGACCGCGAACAGCAGGGTGCTCGCCCCGGACTGGGGCGTGGGCACCGACGCCCCGGTGGTGGCCCGGCTGCGGGACGCCGGTGCTGTGTTCGTCGGCAAGTCGACCACCAGTGAGTTCGCGATCGGGCTGCCCGACGCGACCAAGGGCTTCCTGGTGCCACACAACCCCTGGAATGTCGAGCACACCCCGGCCGGATCCAGTTCCGGCACCGGGATCGCCGTGTCCGCAGGCCTGGCTCTTGGTGGGCTCGGCACCGACACCGGCGGCTCGGTCCGCAGCCCTGCAGCGGTGAACGGCCATACCGGACTGAAGGTAACGTTCGGCCGGGTGCCGAAGAGCGGCGTGGTGCCGCTCGGCTTCAGCCTGGACAGCATCGGCCCGATGGCGCGTAGTGCCTGGGACTGCGCCGCACTGCTCGAGGTGATGGCCGGTTACGACCCGAGCGACCCCAACGCGGCCCACGAGCCGGTTCCGGCCTATACCGAGCTGCTGGACGGTTCCGTCGAGGGACTGCGGATGGCGCTGCCGATCCCGTACTTCTTCGACCATGAACAGCTGGACCCGCAGGTGCACGACGCGGTGCTTGCCGCAGTCAAGCAACTGGTCGGGCTCGGCGCAGCCTCCACCGAGGTCGAGCTGGCGAACGCCGCACAGGCGAAGGACGCCAACCAGATCATCTTGGTCGCCGAGGCGTACGCCTATCACCGCAACAACCTGGTGAACCGCTGGACCGACTACGGCGCCTTCACCCGGCCGACGCTGGCACGTGGTGCCTTCTACACCGCGGGGGACGTTGCCCAGGCACAGCGGTTCCGGATGCAGTTCTCCCGGCAGGTCGCAGCGCTGTTCGAGAACTACGACGTGATCATCACACCGTCCGCACCGGCCCCGGCCGAGGTGGCCGCTGAACTGTCACCGAGCAAGCGGCTGCACGTCGTCAGCTACACCGGCCACTGGAACCTGACCGGCCTGCCGGCCGTCGCCATCCCGGTCGGCTTCTCGGCCAGCGGGTTGCCGTTGTCGATGCAGATCATCGGCAAGCCGTTCGCCGAGGCCACCGTGCTGAAGGTCGCCGACGCCCTGCAGCGGGTGACCGACTGGCACCTGGCCGTCCCGCCGGTCGATGCCCTAGCCGCCTGACCTACGAACGAAGGGAGAACCCACGATGAGTAACGAATCCGAACATCTCGCCATGGTGCTGGCGATGGCCGGCGTCGAACCGATCGAGTCCGATCTGGGGCCGATGGCAACGGCATACGCAATCGCCCGGGAGAACTCTGCCCTGGTCTCCTCCGTCACCGCCGCCCGCTACGAAGAGCCGGCCCTGATCTTCTCCGCCCGCCCATGACGGCCCGGACCGTCTCCGATGCGTTGGCCTCACTCCGGGCCGGCGAGGTCACCGCGACCGGCCTGCTGGACGAAGCGATCGCTGTAGCCGACAAGCACGACGAACAACTCGGCATCTACCTGGCACGGTTCGACGAGCCGGCCCGGGCGGCTGCCGCCGCGGCGGATGAGGTCTACGCGGCCGGCAACGAGGCGGGTCCTCTGCTCGGGATCCCGCTGGGCATCAAAGACATCATCACCACCGTCGAGGGCCCGACCACTGCACAGAGCCTGGTGCATGACCCAAGCTGGGGCGACCAGCAGGACGCTCCGGTGGTCAGCCGGCTGCGGGCCGCGGGCGGCGTCATCACCGGCAAGACCACCACGATGGAGTTCGCCACCGGACTGCCCGACCCGTCCAAGCCGTTCCCGATCCCGCGCAACCCCTGGAACCCCGACCACTGGACCGGTGGCTCCAGTTCCGGCACCGGCAATGGGGTCGCGGCCGGAGCGTTCCTCGGCGGCCTGGGCACAGACACCGGCGGAAGCATCCGTGGCCCGGCGGCTTTCTGCGGCATCTCCGGGATCAAGGCCACCTTCGGCCGGGTGCCGAAGTCGGGCTGCGTGCCGCTCGGGTACAGCCTCGACAACATCGGCCCGATGGCCCGGTCCGCCCGGGACTGCGCCATCATGCTCAGCGTGCTCGCCGGGTACGACGCCAGCGATCCGTGTGCGGTCGACGAACCGGTGCCGGACTACGAGTCGGCGCTGACGGGTGACCTCAGCGGCCTGCGGATCGGTGTCGACTCGCTCGCCGAGTACCGCCGGGCCGACCAGGACCCGATGCTCGGCGAACTGCTCGACGCCGCCCTCGCCGTACTGGCCGAGCGCGGGGCGACCGTAGTACCGGTGAAGCTGCCGTACTACCGCGAACTGACGGCTGCCACCGGCATCACCTCTCGCAGCGAGGCGTTCGCCTACCACGCGCCCGATCTGCAGAGCCGTTGGTCGGACTACTTCGCCGCTACCCGCCAGGGCATCGGCGCAGCACCGGCGTACTCGGGTGCCGACTACGTCCAGGCCCAGCGCGTACGTCGGGTCGGACAGCGTGAGGTGGCTGCGTTGTTCGAGACAGTCGACCTGGTGGTGACGCCGACCGCGAGCGTTGCGGCCTTCGCGATCGACGGTCTCGCGGATGCGGGGATGGAGAGGTTCCGTGCGATGCACACGTCGTACTGGAACGCGGTAGGCAACCCGGCATTGTCGATCCCGATGGGCTTGGGTGCGGCGCAACTGCCGCTCGGCCTGCAGTTGATGGGCCGGCCCTTCGAGGAGGCGACCGTGCTGCGAGCCGGTGACGCCTACCAGCAGGCGACTGACTGGCATCTGGCCGAGCCCGCGACCGCTGACCGTGCAGCGATCGGGGTCTGAGCAGACTGCATCGGGGACGGCCGGGTTACCGTCCCCGATGCGCCGGGTCCAGTGGTCTTTACATACGCTGGCGATCGGCTCCGGCCTGACTCTCGGGCTGACGGCTCCGCTGACCGCGGTGCTGGCGATGGAGCTGGGCGCCGGCGCGTTCACCGCCGGGATTTCGGTCGCCTCGCTCCCTGCCGTAGTGCTGGTGCTGGACATCCTCGGCACCAGGTTGCTGCCGTTCCTCGAGCCACGCCGTGCGATCGTGCACGGCATGCTGTTGTGGGCGCTCGGCTCGTTCGGGTCGGCAGTGGCACCGACCTTCGCGGTGATGGCCGGGTTCCGGCTCGTCCAAGGCGTCGGCCTCGCGCTCTATGCCGCGGCAGCGCCACAACTCGCAGTCCGGTTGGCCGGCCGTGACCGGGTGGGCCGGGCGATTGGGCGCTTCCAGGCGGCGATGACACTCGGGTCGGCGGCCGGCCCGCTGGCGGGTGGCGCGGTGAGCGGGATCGGGGTCGGCACCGCCGGGCTCCGCCTCGCCTTCGCGGTGTGCGGGTTGCTCGCCGTGTCCTGCGCGGTCTTCGCCCGCTTCACCCTGCCGAGCGTGCCGCCTCTGTCCAGGCCTCGTTGGAGTCTGCCGAGCCTGCCGGGGATGGGTCGGCCGCGAGCGGTACTTGGGTTGTGGATGGGGTCGGCGGGGCAGGGCCTGCGCGGCGCGATCGGCCTCACTGTGGTGCCGTTGGTGGCTGCGGAGGTACTGGACCTCGACGGCGTCCGGCTGGGCGTCTTCCTCACCGCGATGTACCTGGTCGAGGTGGTGACGACGGCAGTCCTGGGCGCCCGCTCCGATCTGCGCGGCCGCCGTTCCGGCGTGGTGCTCGGCGCGGCCGTCGGGGTACTCGGCGTCGGCGTGGTGTTCGCCGCCATGTCCAGTACGTCGGTACCAGTGCTGTTCGCCGCCGCCGTACCGCTGGGAGTGGCGGGCGGCTGCATGTTCGGCGTACTGCCTGCGTTGCTGGTGGATCTGGCCGGGACGACCGAGGTCGGGTTGTCCGCCACCAGGATCGCCCGGGACCTGGGCTCGTCGGCCTGCATGGCAGGCGCGGGCGCGGTGATCACGGTGGCGGGCGCCACCGCCGCGCTCGGGCTGTGCATCGTCCTGTACCTCACCGTCGGCGTCGGCATGCTGGTTGTCGGCGAGACGAGGACCGCCCTCGGCTCCTGAGGTTCCGGTTCCGGTCAGGAGGCCTGGGCCGAGCCGCCGTTCTCGAGCGGTGACCCGTTCTCGAGCGGCGGCGCGGCCCGGAGCCTCGGCGGCGGGGGGCGCTCACCGTACGAGCGCATCAAGGTGGAGAACACCAGCCGGTCGGAGCGGGCGTGCGACATGCTGTACTCCAGTGGCCGGCCGTCCCGCGCCCGCACCACTCGGCTGGTGTCCAGCAGTGGGAAGCCGAGGTCCACCTGTAGAGTCTCGGCGCTGATCGGGTCCGCCATGGAACAACCGATCTGCAGTTCGGTGTCCCCGACCGGCTCGTGCAGGACGTCCGCGATCAGCTCGTACGGCGACCGGTTCAGGGTGGTTGCCGGACCGTCGAGCAGCACCTCGAACGGATC
>JAWWPC010000327.1:0-5023 GCA_033851055.1 Kribbellaceae bacterium
GGGCCCACTGCGAGCGAAAGTCCTGAAGTACACGATTCATATCGGTGATGAAGGCGATGAGGCCACAGTGAAGAGACTCGGCGGGTGGGATGCCACCTTCATCTACAGCGACACGGTGAACGTGCCCACGCACACCATGAAGATCGCTCTCGTCGACACGTCCACGGTGGGCGAGAAGTTCACGTTCGATGCGTTCCGCCGCGTCGTCGCGAACCGGCTGCCGGCGCTGGACCCACTGCGCTATCAACTGATCGACATCCCGCTCAAGATCCACCATCCGATGTGGTTGGAGGACTGCGACGTTGACATCGACTACCACCTGCGGCGGGCAGTGCTGCGCGATCCGGGTGGCCGGCGAGAACTCGACGATCTGATCGGCGAGATAGCCAGAGCGCCGCTGGATCACTCCCGACCACTGTGGGAGATGTACTTCGTCGACGGGGTGGTGGACAACCGCGTCGCCATCGTCACAAAGGTGCATCACGCCCTGGCCGACGGTGTCGCGGCGGCCAATCTCCTGGCCCACGCGGTTGACCTCACGTGGAACCCGCAGGCGGAGCCGGCGGGGTCCACTGCGTCGCCGTCTTCGACGGAACTTCTGCGCGCAGCTGGCCGAGATCACCTCACCCAACTCAAGCGGCTGCCCAAGGTCGTCGGCGATACCGTGTCGGGTGTCCGCCGGCTTCGACGGCGCACACGGGATCAAGTGAAGCCGCTCGGGTTACCCAGCCAACAGTCACCACCGCGGACCTTCCTCAACCATGTCGTCGATCCCGGGCGGCGGTTCGCCACCGCGACGATGTCACTGGCCGATGTCAAACAAGCCAGCAAGCACTTCGGAGTCACGATCAACGATGTGGTGCTCGCCATCGCCTCAGGTGCATTGCGCGAACTGCTGGCACGACGCGATGGTCACTCCGATCAACCGCTCATCGCCTCCGTGGCGTTCAACACCGATGCGTCGCCGGAACGGATCAGCGGTAACGCTCTGGGTGGCCTCTTCGTGACGCTGCCGGTCAACGTCGCGGATCCACTGCAGCGCTTGCGGCTCGTATCGATGGCCGCCCGCCACGCCAAGGAGACCAATGCGGTGCTCGGGCCCGATCTGCTGGGTCGGTGGATCAACTACCTACCGCCGCCGGTCGCGCCGGGCGCGTACCGGTGGTTGGCGAACCGCGACAGGAACCGGCTCTACAACCTGTCCTTCTCCAACGTGCCGGGACCGCGACAACCCGGCCACATCGGCTCAGCCCCAATCAGCGAATTCTATTCGGTAGGTCCGCTGCAGCCCGGTTGCGGCATGAACATCACGGTGTGGAGCTACGTCGATCAACTCAACGTGGCGGTTCTCACCGACCACCAGACACTGGACGACGCACACCAGGCCACTGATGCGCTACTGCGCGAATTCGCCGAGATCTGGGGTGCTACCGGTTTCCCAGGCCAACCCACAACGGTAAGTACGGCGTTGGCGCAAGCCAGCGCCGCCTTATAGGCGACGATGCCGGACTCGGCGACACACATTCGCCATGGCGGGAAAGGCCTGCCGCACAACGTCACACCAATCGGAGGTCCATGATGACGACAGACAGCGGGCCGGGTTCGTCCCAGAAGTCGGGCGACTTCACCGGCGACTGGGATCCGACATTTGTGCGGCGCTTCGTCGCGATGACGCGCCCGCTTGCCAAGGGCTGGTTTCGCTCCGAAGTTCACGGGCTCGAGCGAATCCCACCCGGTGGGTCCCTCGTCGTGGGCAATCATTCGGGTGGTGTCTTCACGATGGACATACCCGTCTTCGCTACCGCATTCTTCGAGCACTTCGGTTACGACAGAAGGTTGTACAGCCTCGGTCACGACGTGTTGTTCCGAGGACCGCAGGCAGAAGTCCTGATGCGCACCGGTCTTCTGCGCGCCAGCCGCGACAACGCCGAGCAGGCGCTCAAGTCCGGCGCGGCACTCATCGTCTTCCCGGGAGGCGACTATGACGCCTACCGCCCGACGAGTTCGGCGAACGTCATCGATTTCGGGGGTCGCACCGGGTATGTCAAGACAGCCATGGAGGCCGGCGTGCCGATCGTCCCCATCGTATCCATTGGCGGACAGGAGAATCAGATCTATCTGACCCGTGGACGATGGCTGGCACGGCGGCTGGGGCTGAAGCGGCTGCTGAGACTCGACGCCCTACCGATAACCTTCGGCGTTCCGTTCGGAGCGAGCCTGTTGGTACTGCCCCTCAATCTGCCGCTTCCCACCAAGATCGTCACCGAGGTCCTCGCTCCGATCGACATCGTCAACACCTTCGGCAAGGATCCAGATCCTTCGGAGGTGGACGCCCACGTGCGTGACGTGATGCAGGCCGCCTTGACCGAATTGGCGGCACAACGGCGCCTCCCGGTATTGGGGTGACGACATGACCGGCGTGAATTATGCACTGCGGCAACGCTTCAGCCCAATTCGGGATGCGCTCGTCACGTTTCGACGGGTGGGCCTAGTGGCGGGGATGCGACCCGACAAGTACGTCCGTATCGTGGCGGCCGCTGGCCGCGAGGGAGCGACGAGCACCGTCGGCATCGCGATGTCGGCGCAGCGCTGCCCGCACCGGACGGCGGTGATCGACGAACTCGGCGCGCTGACCTTCCGAGACCTCGACGACCGCGTCAATGCGTTCGCGGCCGCGCTGCAGCAGCTGCCTGGTGGCCACCCCCGGATGGTGGCCATCATGTGCCGCAATCACCGCGGGTTCGTCGAGGCCATGGCTGCCGCGAATCGCATCGGGACGGACGTGCTGCTACTCAACACGTCATTCGCGGGTCCCGCCCTGGCCGACGTCATCGGCCGTGAGCGTCCGGACGTCATCATCTACGACCAAGAGTTCACCGACAGCGTCGACCGGGCCGTGGCCGACAGGCCCGACACGACCCGTATCGTCGCCTGGACCGACGGCGGCGATCTCGACATCACCGTGGTCAAGCTCATCGCCGAATACACCGGTCGGCGGCCGAATCCGTCCGGCCGCCAGGGCAAGCTGATTCTGCTGACGTCGGGCACGACCGGAACACCCAAGGGCGCTCGACGATCATCCGGTGGTGGCGCGGCGGAGTTGACCGCCGTGCTGTCCAGGGTTCCGTGGCGGGCGGAGGAGACGACTGTCGTCGCGGCTCCGATGTTCCACGCGTGGGGCTATGGCCAGTTGGCGCTGGGCACTCTGTTGTCGTGCACCCTGGTTCTGCGGCGCAAGTTCGATCCCGAGGCGACCATGGCCCTCGTCGATCGTCACCACGCGACCGGACTGGGCGTGGTACCGGTGATGATCGAGCGCATCATGGACCTGCCTGACGACGTTCGCCGTCGATACAGCGGACGATCGCTGCGCTTCGTGACCGCCTCTGGTTCCCGAATGCGTACCGATGCGGTAACCGGGTTCATGGACGAATTCGGGGACGTCATCTACAACAACTACAACGCCACCGAGGTGGGCATGATCGCGACGGCAACCCCGCAGGATCTGCGGTCAGCACCCGACACGGCCGGTAGACCCCTAACCGGGGTGCAGGTTCGCATCCTTGACGACCAACGACGGGAACTGCCCGTCGGCGAGGTCGGTCAGGTCTTCGCCCGCAGCGCATCGCACTTCGACTCCTATACATCGGGAAATTCCAAGGAGTTCCACGAGGGCTACATGGCCTCCGGCGACTTGGGCTACATCGACGAGTTCGGCCGGCTCTTCGTGGTGGGCCGCGATGACGAGATGATCGTCTCCGGTGGAGAAAACGTCTACCCGATCGAGGTGGAGAAAGCGCTCCTCACCCATCCGCAGGTGATCGAAGCCTCCGTCATCGGTGTCGACGACCGCACGTTCGGGCAACGTCTCGTCGGATTCGTCGTTCTCCAGAAGGACGCCTGCGCAGACTCGGAGGCACTGAAGCAGCACGTACGCGAACATCTTGCGAATTACAAAGTCCCGCGGGAGATCTTGACCCTGGGAGAGCTCCCACGGACGAACACCGGCAAGATTCTGCGACGAGAACTGGCGCACCGCGCGCAGAACCCCGACCAGCCTCGCTAGATCTGGCCAACCGTCGAAGCGGCTGGGGCGACCGTCGAACTATACATGTATAGTTACTTCGTCGGTACCCCGGTGACACCGGCGAGTTTTCCGTTTGTTCGACGACGAAGGACGGTAGGTATGCCCGACACGGCAGCGCACTTGCGCCCCGACACCACGAATCCGGAAGCCTTCACCGAATCAGCGCATCGGTTCCTGGCCGCCCATGTCGAGCCGGCCCACGCCCCGACCGCCACGTGGGGATCCGGCAGTGACCGAGTGTCCTACTTCGCCTCGGGTTCCCCGGAGCAGGAACAGCAGACGGTGCAGGCAGCACGTCGTTGGCAAGGCCTGCGCTACGACCACGGGTGGGGCTGGATCACCGGACCCCGCCAATACGGCGGGCTGGAATTGTCGGTGCGGTATCAGATGCTGTATCACGCCGCCGAGGCCGAGTACGCGGTTCCCGACACCAGTCAGCTCTCGGTGGTCGGGCTGGGAATGGTGGGACCCACCATCCTGGCCCACGGACAGGAATCCCTGAAGGACGCGTTGCTGCCGCGCATGTATCGCGGCGAATCGATCGCGTGTCAGTTGTTCAGCGAGCCGGCCGCGGGATCAGATCTGGCGGGGGTCCAGTCACGTGCGGTCCGTGACGGCGACGAATGGATCGTCAACGGCCAGAAGGTATGGACCTCGGCAGCCCAGCACGCCGACGTCGGTGAGATCCTGTGCCGGACCGACCCGCAGGCCCCCAAACACAAGAGCCTGTCCGCGTTCATCATCGACATGAACGCCCCAGGTGTCGAGATCCGCCCGCTGCGCCAGATGACCGGCGGGTGCGAGTTCAACGAAGTGTTCCTGACAGAAGGTCTCGTGCACGACGGTCACCGGATCGGTGAGGTAGACGGAGGGGTGAAGGTTGCACTAAAGACGCTTACCTCAGAACGCGAAGTGGTCGCCGGAGTGGACTCTCCG
>JAWWPC010000263.1:0-15222 GCA_033851055.1 Kribbellaceae bacterium
CCCCGACCCACTGACCAAGGAGGCCGCCGACCGGCTCAACGCCTGGGGCGACGATCAGCCCAGCGTCGCGCCAATCCACGGCGAACAGATGACGGCTACCGCCGCGAGTTCACCGTGGGGCGACGACGCGCCCTCCGTCGCGCCGATCCGCCACGAACAGGCGACAGCGACTACCTTGGCCTCACCCTGGGGCGACAACGACGATGCCTCACCCGGCCCCTAGAGAACACTTCGGCCGAGTCCCCCACCGCTTGTCTCGGCGGCGTAGCTCCGCGACATGGCTCGGCCGGGTGGCTCCGCCGCGGCGTGTCTCGGCCGCGTGACCCGACCCCTTGCCGTGTGAGGCGGCCCGGTCTGACACGGGTCTGCCCGGCCCGTTCTAGGACTAGGAGAACTGCGCATCCACGAGCCGGGACCAGAGCTGGGATCTGTGGCGTCAACGACGTCGACCGGCGTACGAGCGCGTGATGGGGCAGCCGACGCTGTCCGGGTTGGTCAGGGTCAGGCGGAGGTTGCCCATGCTCGCGTCGGTGCCGAGCCAGTCCAAGCCCGGTCCGCGCTTCCTACTCGGCGTGGCTCGCCCCAGTGCTCATCGTTGCCTTGCTCGCCCTCGCTGCGGTCGCTCTCCTCGTCGTACGCCCCCGGCTGAAGCCGGCCGACTGGCCCTGGCGGTTCCGCGCCGACCCACTGCCCGCCGAGATCGACGAAGCGCAAGAGCGAGCGGCGTACCAGGCCGCGCACCGGAAGGTCTTCGACGCTGCGGCGCTGGAGAAGACCTTCTTGATCGGGTTGATCACCGTGATCTACGGAGAGGTGCTGCCCGGAGTCGCAGCGAGCAGCCTTCAACTCTTCCTCGGTATCGGCGTCTACGTGGTCCTGAACTCCGCGACAGGACTGTGGTCGGCAAAGCGAGGCCACTCGTGGGAATCCGCGGCGATCTCGTTCGCAGTCGTCTTCGCTATCAACATCGCACTGGTCGCACTGGCCGACCTGCTGCTATCGCGGGGAGGAGGCAACCTGCGGCTGGTCGACACGCTGTTCTTCGTCTTCCTGTTCAGCCTCCTGACGACGCTCTACGATCGCTACCGCCCGGCCCACGACTACCGCGCAGCAGCAGCGGCGGCACAGACCGGCACCGCCCCATGAGCCTCTGACCCCACCCCGACGGATGGGTCCAGAGGACAGGGAGCACGCGTTCACGTGAACACCTGCCTCTCCAAGGACGATGGCCGGGCAGAACCGTGGTGATTGCAGCGCGCCAACCGCGCGCCGTCAGGGCATCCGCGCGTACGCCGGCAGGGTGAGGAAGTCAGCGAAGTCATCGGCCACCGCAACCTCGAGGAAGGTGCTCCGCGCATCGGCGTACCGGGCTGGATCGCCGCCCAGCTTGGCGATCTCCTCGTCCGCGAACCGGTTCACCAGCTCGGCGGTGACGGCTTCGCCGGTGTCGAGCACGATGCCGTTGTGCAGCCACTGCCAGATCTGTGACCGCGAGATCTCCGCAGTCGCTGCATCCTCCATCAGGTTGAAGATCCCGACCGCTCCGGTCCCTCCGAGCCAGGCTTCGAGGTACTGGATCGCGACACTCACATTGCTGCGCAGACCCGCCTCGGTCACCGCCCCCGGCGTCGCGGCAACGTCGAGTAGCTGGTCAGCCGTCACCACGACGTCCTCGCGGAGCTTGTCCAGCTGGTTCGGCCGGTCGCCCAGCACCTTGTCGAACACCGCCCTGCAGGTGCCGACCATGCCGGGATGCGCGACCCACGAGCCGTCGAAACCGTCGCCGGCCTCCCGGGCCTTGTCGGCCTCGACCTTGGCGAAGGCCTGCTCGTTGACCTCAGGATCCTTGCTGGGGATGAACGCGGCCATGCCACCGATAGCGTGAGCGCCGCGCTTGTGGCAGGTGCGGACGAGCAACTCGGTGTACGCCCGCATGAACGGCACGGTCATCGTGACCGAGTTCCGGTCCGGCAGCATGAACTCCTTGCCCCTGGTGCGGAAGGTCTTGATCACGCTGAACATGAAGTCCCAGCGACCTGCGTTCAGCCCGGCCGAGTGCTCCCGCAGCTCGTAGAGGATCTCCTCCATCTCGAAAGCCGCCGGGTAGGTCTCGATCAGCACGGTCGCCCGGATCGTGCCGCGCGGCATCCCGAGGAAGTCCTGGGCCAGCACGAAGGCGTCGTTCCAGAGCCGCGCCTCGAGGTGGGACTCCATCTTCGGCAGGTAGAAGTACGGCCCCTGGCCGCGGTCGAGCTGCAGTTGCCCACAGGCGACCAGATAGAGCGCAAAGTCGACAAGCGAGCCGGACGTCTGGGCACCGTCCACCAGGATGTGCTTCTCCGGTAGGTGCCAACCGCGCGGACGCACCACGATGGTGGCCAGCTCGTCGTCCGGCCTCAGCTCGTACCGCTTGCCGGCGTCGCTGCTGAAATCGATCCGGCGGGTGACCGCATCGAGCAGGTTGAGCTGGCCGCCGACCACGTTCTCCCACAGCGGGGTGTTGGCGTCCTCGTGGTCGGCGAGCCAGACCTTCGCGCCCGAGTTCAGCGCATTGATCGTCATCTTCCGGTCGGTCGGGCCGGTGATCTCCACCCGCCGGTCCACCAACCCGGGAGCCGGCGGAGCCACCCGCCAGTCCGGGTCCGACCGGACGCCCTCGGTCTCCGGGAGGAAGCCGAGCGTGCCGCCCTGGGCGATCGCCTCGACTCTGGCCCGACGCCGCTCCAGCAACTCGAGCCGCCGACCGTCGAGCTCACGATGAAGCAGCGCGATCAGCTCCAGCGCCTGGGGCGTCAGGATCTCCTCGTAGCGCTCGTGCATCGGTCCGGTGACCTCTGGCATACCTGCTCCTTTATCGAAGGACCACGACTTCGTGGTCGGCGATCCGCTCGATACCGAAGGTTACCCAGCCGTCGAGCGCGGCCAAGTTCGGCTCCCCTCCCGCAACGAGCAGTTCCGCCCGCGACAACGCGGTGCCCTCCGGCTGGCGGACCCGAACGGTGAACGGTCCCGCTGGCGTCAACTCCTCGAGCCGCCCACGCCAGGCGCCGCCCTGATCAAGGTTCACCAGATGGAAGACCACCTCGTCGCCCTGGCGGTACAGATGGCAGTCGAGCACGCCCGCGCCGTCCACCTCCAGCGGTATGTCGGTCGCGCCGGCCCAGCGGACCAGGTTCGCCAGCAGCCGGCCGTGGTCCGGATGGTGGTGGCGCGCGTAGCTTCGGTCGAGGTCCGCGGCCAGATAGGCGACCCGTCCCGGACCGTTCCGCAGCACGACAGCCGGTACGTCGGTCCGCGGTTCCGTCATCCACGACTTCTCCGGCGGGTAGATCGGGAACGGCGGCACCCAGGTCAGCGCCGCCCGGGCATCCGGATCTGTCCGGACCACCTCGAGCCGTCCGCCGAATGGCAGCAGGTCGGTGTCCCCGAGGCCGTCGACGACCTCGCGATCCTCGATCCTCAGGTAGGTGTGGCCGTCATAGGTCTCCCAACTGGGTGCCCGACTAGCTGGCACAGCCTCGTCGTCACCGCGTTGCTCACCTGTCGGATGGACCCCGAGCAGATCAGCCAGGGCGAAGTCGTCGCGCCGGTCGCCCCACTCGTCGTACAGGCTGGACTCGCCCGTCACCACCAGGCCGCCGCCACCTGCGGCGAACGCCCGCAGCGCCGCGCACTGCTCGTCGGTGAGCACGCCGACGTTCGGTATGACGAGCACGGACAGGCCCGGGGCATCCCGCGCGACATGGTCCGCATGCACTGGCAGATAAGGGATTCGCGCGCGGATCAACGCGTCTGTGAACCCCTGGTACGGCGCCAGGCTACGGCTCTCCGGCTGGTCCTTGCCATGGAAGTCCACGCTGCGCTGGCTCCACAGCACCCCGACGGTCGCGATTGGTTGGCGATCAACGAGGTACTGCTGGTTCTGCTCGTGCCAGCGGAACAGCGGCTCGGCCGTGGCGTACTGGCGGCGGTCCTCATGCACGGACCCGATGTGGTGCCACCACGGCTGGATGCCGCCGGCGAACCCTTCGACGGCCCACATCCGCGCCTCCGCCTCGGGTTTGCTGCCGAGTCGGAAGGTCGGCGTACCGGCGTCGTACATCGCGGTGCTCTCGGGGATCAGCGCCGACCAGCCCAGCAGGCCGTGCAATTGTTTGCCGCTGTCGCCGTTGGCCTGGAAGCCCCGGCCCTCGTGCCGGTACTGCGAGTCGAGCATGAAGATCGGCGTCCGGTCGCAGATCGCCCGGAGGTCGCGCAATCGTTTGCTTTGAGCGACGGTTTCGCCACCGTTCATGCCGATCCAGAGACAGTCCGGGCCACCGGCCCCGGTCGTCACGTCGTTGTTCAGATCCCAGACCGCCATCCGCTGGCTGTAGCTCCAGGAGATCCACAGCCGGTACGCCTTGTCCTCCCAGTCGACCTTCTCCGGCAATACCGAGCCGGTTGCCTGTTCGAAGCCGGCGCGGCAGTTCTCGCAGTAGCAGATGTGGTCGCGATCCAGCCCGCTCCAGCTGTTGTCGGTGATGCCGTCCGGTGCGGTCCGCTCGATGATCTCCTCGAGTACGCCGGGCAGGTAGTCGCGGTAGTAAGGCCCGCTGACACAGGCGACGTACAGCTCGCCGGCGCGATACGGGTTGCCCTCGGCATCGATCGCGAACCAGTCCGGATGCGCTGTGTAGAAGGCACCGTGGGCCCGGTTCGAGTCCATTCGCGCGAGCACCACCAGGCCCTCCGCCCGGGCGGCCCCGGCGATCTCGCCGTACAGGTCGCGATCGCCGAGGAACTCCGCCCGGTGCTGCAGCGGAAACTTGCTCGGGTAGTAGGCGACGATGCCGCCGGCGTTGATGATCGCGCCCTGCACCCTGGTACGACGCCAGTGGGCGCGCCACCACTCCACGTCGTACCGGGCCGGGTCCCTCTCGGTCAGGTTCGTCTGTGCCCAGCGCAGTGTGCGCCGGTACCAGGGTGCGGCGGTCATCCGGCCAGGCTCCTCAGCGCGGCACCGGAGCCCGAGAGGTTGTCGAGCAGCATCTCGGAGTACTTCCGGCTCAGGACGACCCCTTCGGCGCCACCCTCGAACGCCGCGAGCACGGCATCGCGGACGGAGTCCGGGGTGCACTGCGTCAACTCGCCCTCGTTATCGTCCCAGTTGATCTTGCTGCCGACGTCCCGAGCCGGCTCAAGCCGTTCGCGCGTCCGGCCGACCGGGATGTCGATATCGATACCGGGGTAGATCGCGCTCTGCCCGCCCACTCCGGCGACCGCCCGGGCGGTCTCGCGGCGAACGTAGTCGGCGGTGAAACCGGTCTGCGGCAGCTTGTCGTACGAACCCTCGTCCAACTGCAGCAGCTTCATCATCAACGGGTAGACGTCTTCTGGATCCGCGTCGGCGAACAAGGCGCTGCAGATGTTCTTCACCCAGGTGTAGAACCGCGGTCCGGCGCAGTTGTTGTAGATCACCACCTTGATGAAGTCGGAGAACTTCGCCATCTCCGCGTAGTCCTGGTCCGCCCGGTAGAACGGGCTGAAGGAGATGTTGTGGTAGACGTGCCAGCCGACCTGGACCTCCGGCGCGCAGGCCTTCGCGACACCGTAGATGTCCCGGTAGATCTGCCGCTGGCTCTCGGTCCACAGCGTCTGCCAGGCCAGCACCTCGGGGAAGTTGAGCAGGATCCGCCAGAAGGTGACGAAGGCGCCGTCGGCCGGACGTTCACCCGCACCGACTTTGCTGTTCCATTCCAGCAGTTCCCGATAGCCCTGCTGGGCTCGGGCAACATCGATGCCACGACTGCGGCCGATCGCCAGGCAGTGCGGGCAGAAGCAGCCGATATCCGCCACCTCGACCGGCCCCTGCATCACCATGTTCAGCGGCCCCGGACGCTCCGAGCACCAGGCCAGGCCGTCCAGCTCGTAGCTCTGCACGTAGTCCTCGACGAAGCCCAGGTGCCAGTTGCGGTAGTCCGGGTTGTTGAAGCACGGCCGCCGCCCCGGGCGCGACCAGGCGTCGACCTCCAGCACCTTGGCGAAGTTCGGGTACCGGCGCAGCTCGCGGGCACCGCCGCTCTCCTCCATCCAGGCGAACGACTTCATGCCCCGCTCGCGAGCCTTCGGGATCACCTCTTCGAGTAGATCCAGTTCCGGGTGTTCGGGGGCCCGCCCGGCCGCACCCAGCACCGTGTTGCCGTAGTACTGCGGGTGCGGCGTCGCGTAGTTCCCACCCACCCAGCCGAGGTCGTACTCCGATCCACCGTGGTCGGGGATCGGGTGGCCGGGGATCTGCCGCCCGCCCGTGCCCCTTGTCCACGTCGGCGTGGCGAGGAACAGGGCATTCACCGCGCCCCGCTCTGCCAGGATGTCCAGCGTCTGGTCGACACCCTCGTCGACGAACGAAACCGCTCCGATCTGCATGGCCACAAGCCGGTCCGGCAAGTCGCTCACCCTTTCATTCCCGTCATTGTGATGCCTTGGATGAAATAGCGCTGCGCAAAGAGGAATACGGCGATGACGGGTACGACGGAGACCGTCGCACCGCACATCAGCAGACTGATCTGGGTGAAGTACTCGCCCTGGAACTGCGCGAGTGCCACCGGCAACGTCTGCAGGTTCTCGGAATTGATGTAGATCAGCGGCCCGAACAGGTCGTTCCACGATTCGAGGAAGGTGAAGACCCCGATCGCGGCCAGGGCCGGCTTGGTCTGCGGCAGCATGATCCGCCAGTAGATGCCGAAGGTGGACGCACCGTCGATCTTGCCCGCGTCCTCCAGTTCCTTCGGAATGGTCAGGAACGACTGCCGCATCAGAAAGGTCCCGAACACCGGCGTCAATACTTTGGGCACCCACAGCGGGTACTGCGTATCCACCCAGCCGATGTGCCGGAACACGATGTACTGCGGGATCAAGTAGGCGATCCCCGGGATGATGGACGTGGCCAGCAGCACCATGAACGCGATATCCCGGCCGGCGAACTGCAGCCGGGCGAAGGCGTAGCCCGCCATCGACGCGACGATCAGGATGCCGATCACGTTCAGCCCGGCCAACTTGACGCTGTTCCACAAGAAGATCGGGATCAACTCGAAGACCTGACGGTAGTTGCTCCACTGCGGATCCGTCGGCAGGAACTTCGGCGGTACCGAGAGCACCTCCGCCTCCGGCCGCAGCGAGGCACTGATCATCCAGATCAGCGGCGCCAGGAAAGCCACCGCGAACAGCGCCATCACGACGTACTGGGACGTGCGGGTAGCGATCCTCATGAGTAGAACACCCATCTCTTCTGCAATTTCCACTGCAGGAAGGTGACGGCGGCGATCACCGCGAAGAGGATCCACGCCATCGCGGAGGCATAGCCGACCTTCCCGAAGCCGAAAGCGTTCTGGTAGATGTTGAAGATGTAGACGCTGGTCGCATGCCCGGGTCCGCCCTTGGTCATCACGTAGATCAGGCCGAACACCTGGAACGACGAGATGAACTGTGTGATCAGCAGGAAGAGGAAGTGCGGAGTCAGCAGCGGCAACGTGATGTGCCGCAGCCTGGCCCAGGCACCGGCCCCATCGATCCGGGCCGACTCGAAGTACTCCTCCGGCAGTCCCTGCAGCCCCGCAAGCAGGATGATCATCGGATAGCCGATGCCCTGCCAGACGCTGACCAGGATGACCGCCGGCATCGCCCAGGTCGAGCTCGACAACCATTGCGGCCCGGTCACCCCGACCTGCGAGAGCAGACCGTTCACGACGCCGTTGTCCGGCTGGAAGAACCAGAACCAGACAAAGCCGATCGCCACCACATTCGTCACGTACGGCGCGAAGTAGGCGGTCCGGAAGAACGCCACTCCCTTCACCGGCCGGGCGCAGAGCAGCGCCAGCACCAGCCCGATGCCGATCGTCAGCGGGATGCTCACACCCGTGAAGTAGAGGGTGTTCCTGAAGGTCTGCAGGAACAACGGGTCATTGCTGAACAGGTCGACGAAGTTCTGCACCCCGACGAACCTCGGCGCCGAGATACCGTTCCAGCTGGTCAGCGATGCTCCCATCGAGACCAGGATCGGGAAGAACTGGAAGGCCACGACGCCGACCACGACCGGGCTGATGAACAGCCAGCCGACCAGGTTCTGCCGCCTCCTCTCCCGCCGCGCGTCGAGCGCCGCCGCGGATCGCAGGACACGGCGCCTGCTTGCCACTGTCACTGATCCCATCTGCACTCCGCCTCACTTGCAGGGGTGGGGGTCAGCCCTTCAGGGCCGTTTCGACCTGCGGCTTGATCTGTTGCAGCACCTCGCCGACCGACTTCTCGCAGTTGTAGGCGTTGTCGAGCGCCGGCCGGTACAGCTCGCGGGCGCCGAGGGTGTTCTTGGTCTGGTTGGTGGCAGTGAGGTGCTTGGACGCCTCACCGAACAACCCGATGTGCTGGGGCGCCTTGCCACCAGGCGCAAGTCCCGCGGCTGCCTTGTTGTTGATCGGCGTGAAGGCGCCGCCCTGCAGCAGGATGCGGCCGCCCTCCTCACTGGACAGGTACTTCAGCAGCGCCCAGGCCTGGTCCGGGTTCTTCGCCTGCTTCGGGATGCAGAAGACGATCACGCTGGACTCCGTCTTCTGCTGCACGTCTGCCGGTGGCGGGGCGACGTCCCAGGTGAAGTCCTTGACCGTGCTCCGTAGGTACGGCACGGTGCCGAAGGTCGCGAACATCATCGCGAGCTTGCCCTGCGCGAACAGTTGGGTCTCGGCGTTGGGCTGCTGCAGCATCGACCAGGGCGGCTGGACCTTGTCCTTGCAGGTCAGGTCGGTGGCCCACTGCAGCGCCTCGACCTCCTTGGCGCCCGCCAGGGCGAACTGCGTCCCGTCGGTGGAGAAGATCCCGGTCTCGCTGCCGTGGTTGACGGTGAAGGTCTGTTCGTAGCCGGTGTCGAGATACACCAGTGCACCCCAGCGCTTGCCCGGGATCGTCAACTTCTTGGCCCGATCGGCGAACGCGGACCAGGTCCAGTCGGTCGACGTCCAGGTGGTCGGCGGCAGCGGGACCCCCGCCTGCTTGAACAGGTCGACGTTGTAGAAGATCAGCCGCGGCTGATAGCCGATCACCCAGGCGGTGTGCGAACCGTCCGCCTGCTTGGGGAACTCGTACACCTCCTTGGCGAACTGGCCAGCGTCGATCTTGTCCTTCTCGATGTACGACCGCAGGTCGAGCAATGCACCCTGCTCGGAGAAGCCGCGGACGAAGTCGTCGTTGATCCGCATCACGTCCGGCGGGCTGCCGCCGGCCAGCAGGGTGCGCATCTTCGTGTCGTACTCCTGGGTCACCGCGGGCTGCACGGTGACCGTCGTACCGGACGCCTTCTCATGCGCCTGGATCGCCTGCTCGAGCGGGGTCGCCTTGACCTGTTCCCAGTTGAGGAACGTGACGCCTTTCTTGCCGGCTGCCGCACCACCGCCGCCACAGCCGGCCAATACGCCGCCTGCGGCGACCCCGGTCAGGGCGGCCAGGAACCTGCGGCGACTCAGATCTGAGGGGAACGTCTGCACCGGAATCTCCCATCCGCGTCGTTTTTTCGAATGGCCTGCGCAGTCCGTCATCCCTGGTGACGCGAGCGGACCTTTCCGGACAGGCCGGAGCAGCCCGCCGGATCGGTGTTTCGGCGGGATTTCGATGGGATGACTGGGCTATGAATACGTATACACACCTCAGCGCGCGGGGTCAACGGCGGACGTGAGATTCTCCTGGAAAGGGTGGGCGAGTGTCCTGCACCAAGGACGACGGAGGAGACAGCGATGGCCGGTATCGGACGACCACCGACCAGTAGGGACCTGGCCCGGCTGGCCGGCGTCTCCCAGGCGACGGTGTCCCGGGTCCTGACCAACAGCCCGCGGGTCAGCCCGGACACCCGGGCCCGGGTGCTCCAGGTGCTCGAGGAGTTGAACTACACGCCGAACGCGGTGGCCCGGGCGATGAAGACAGGCCGCACCGACACCATCGGCGTTTTCATCACCCGGGTGACCAGCCCGTTCCACGGCGCGCTGCTGGACAAGATCGGCCGCCGGCTGAGCGAGGTCGGCCTGCACATGATCCTGTGGAACATCGAACACGACCCGGAGGAAACTGTCAGCGACGTGATCCAGCAGCGGCTGGTCGACGGCTTCATCCTCACCTCGGCGACGTACACCTCGAAGCTGCACAAGATCGCCGTCGCCTCGGGTACGCCGACCGTGCTGCTGCACCGCGGCATCGACGACATCGTCTGCGACCAGGTGGTCGGCGACAACTGGCAGGGCGCCTTCGACGCCGGTCGCTACCTGGTGGAAGCGGGCCATCGCAAGATCGGCCTGATCACGCTGCCCCACACCGGTAATACCTCACGCGACCGGGACCTCGGCTTCCGGGCCGCGCTGGCCGAGGCCGGCGTCGAGGTCGAGGCCCGCAATGTGGTCAGCACCGGTGTGAACCACGCCGACGGACATGCCGCGGCGCGGCAGCTGCTGACCGGGAAGAACCCGCCGACGGCGATCTACGCGGTGACTGATCTGCTCGCGTTCGGGCTGCTGGACTGCGCCCGGGCACTGGGGGTGGGGGTGCCGGACGACCTGTGGGTGGTGGGTTTCGACAACACCGACATGGCGTCGTGGGAGGCCTTCGACCTGACCTCGGTCGACCAGCCCCTCCGCGACATCGTCGACGCGGGCATCGACCTGCTCCGGCAAAGGATCGCGGATCCGTCACTCGAGCCGACCGTGCTGAAACTGCCGTGCCCCTTGGTCGTCCGTGGCTCCACTGCCAACATTCCGGGTTAGCGGCGCTCCACGATCGGCAGGACGTCGCGCAGCACGGCTGCATGCTCCGACGGGCTCTTCAGGCCCATACCCATCGTGTTCACGCACAGGTGGGTGGCGCCCAACTCTTGCCATCCTGCCGCGAAGTCGGCCCACTCCTTCTCCGGTACGGCGCCCAGCGACAGGCGGGCCTCGATCCCCACCTCGGCAGGATCACGGCCCGCCTCCGCCGCATAGGCACGCAGCCGCTTCACCTGCCCGCGCGCGTCATCGTCCGGCGCGACCTGCGGCATCCAGCCGTCGCCGATCCGGCCGGTCCGCCGCAACACCGCTTCCGCGGTACCGCCGAACCACACCGGGATGCTCCGTCGTACCGGTAGGGGATTGAGGCCCGCGTCCTCGATGTCGTGGAATTGGCCTCGGTAGGTCATGACCGGTTCGGCCCAGAGCTTCCGCAATACGTCGACCTGCTCGGTCAGGCGAGCGCCCCGCTTCTCGAACGGCACACCGAGGGCCTGGTACTCCACGTAGTTCCAGCCGATGCCGACACCGAGACGCAGGCGTCCGCCGCTGAGCACGTCCACCTCGGTGGCCTGCTTGGCGACGAGTGCCGTCTGGCGCTGCGGCAGCACGAGGACGCCGGTGACGAGTTCCAGCGAGGTGGTGATGGCGGCGAAATAGCCGAAGAGCACGAAAACCTCATGGAACAAGGACTCGTCGGTGTATCCCTGCCAGCCGGGCCGGTTGCGGGGGCTGGCGCCGAGGACGTGGTCGTACGCCAAGGCATGCCGATAGCCCGCCTGCTCGACCGTCTCGGCCCAGCCGCGGATCACCTTCGGATCTTCGCCGATCTCCAACTGTGGGAATACCGCTCCGATTCTCATTTGGTAGCCTCCGACATCAAACTGGTCAGCCCCTGGATGGCCAACCTGAACGGCTCCTCGGAATCAGCGGCGCGGGCAAGCACGTAGCCGCCTTGCAGCACGGCGGCGATGGCCGCGGCGATCTCGTCGGCATTCAGGCCGGCCGGATACTCGCCGACTTGCTTGCCTTCAGCAATGACCTCGGCGAGCCGCTGCCGCAGCCAGCGGAAGGTTTCGGCGATCGGCGCCCGCAGCGCCGGATCGGCCATCACCTCGGGATCGGTGGTGAGCCGCCCGATCCGGCATCCCTTGAGCACCTCACGGTCGCGTTCCAGATAGTGGGTGATCCGCTCGGCCGCGGTGCCGGCAGCGGTGAGCTGTTCGTCGGCTGCGGCCCGCAGCTCTGCCCCGGAACGCTCGATCGCCACCTGGGCGAGCTCGGCCTTGCCGCTGAAGTGGTGGTACATGCTGCCCTGGCCGGCCTCTGCCGAAAGCTGGATCGCCTTCGGGCTGGTGCCGACGTACCCGCGCTCCCATAGCAGGTCCTGGGCACTCAGGATCAGTCGCTCCGCTGTATCCACCCCTCCGACTGTACGCCTGGGTACAGTGCGGCCATGAGTGAGTTCACCGTGCCGATCGACGACCGCTACTTCGAGGACTACCCCCCTGGAGCCAGCTACGAGTTCGAGGCGACGGTCACCGTCGACGAGGCGCAGATCTTGGAGTTCGCCGCCGAGTTCGACCCGCAGTCGATCCACATCGACCCGGTCGCCGCCAAGGACGGCCCCTTCCAGGGACTCATCGCCAGCGGCTGGCACACGGCCGGCCTGATGATGCGGCTCTTCGCGGATCACTACCTGTCCAAGGTCGCCAGCCTGGGCGGTCCGGGCATCGACGAACTCCGCTGGGTGCGGCCGGTCCGGCCAGGTGACGTGCTCCGGTTGCGGGCCACTGTCCTGGACACCCGGCGCTCGCAGTCGAAACCTGACCGTGGGCTGGTCCGGACCCAGGTCGAGGTGCTGAACCAGGACGACGCGATCGTCCTCAGCCTGGTTGCGCTCAACTTCCTGTCCGTGCGTGACAGGCTCTAGCATGACCCTGCGCGCCCGGCCCGGCACCTTCGAACAATGGACCGCTGACAATGCCCACGCCAACAGGTGAGACCTCCGTCGCGATCGCCGTCATCACTTTCCGGCGACCCCGACTGCTGAAGGACCTGCTCGACAGCCTGCAGGCGCAGGAGCTGCCCGAGAGCCAGGTCTGCGCGGTCCGGATCGTCGTGGTCGACAACGACGCCGAGGGCTCAGCGGCCGAGGTGATCGCGGCTGCCGCCGAGAACTCGCGGTACCCGATCGAGTCTGCGATCGAACCGGAGCCGGGCATCCCGTTCGCACGGGAGAGGTCGGTGCAGCTGGCCTGGGACGACGATGCGCTGATCTTCGTCGATGACGACGAGGTCGCCCCTCCCGGCTGGCTCGCCACCCTGCTGGAGACGTGGCAGAGCACCGGCGCCGACGTGGTGACGGGGCCGGTCGAGGGTATCTTGCCGGCCGAAGCACCTGCCTGGAACCGCTACAGCGACGTCCACTCCTCCATCGGCAGACACGCCACCGGCGACGTGCTGAACAAGGCGTACACCAACAACACCCTGGTGGCCCAGCATGTCTATCGCGCGGTGACACCGGCCTTCCACCCGGCCTTCCGATTCACTGGCTCGAGCGATCTGCATTTCTTCCTGCGGGTCTATCAGGCCGGCTTCCGGATCGTCTGGTGCGAGGAGGCACGGATCCAGGAGGATGTGCCGGCTTCGCGCACCACCCTGCGCTGGCTGGTCCGCCGCGCCTTTCGCTCCGGCAGCGGTGACACCATCAGCCGGCTGCTGATCAAGCCAGGCGCGGTCAGTTATCTGCGGGTACTGGCCTATGCTCTGGCGCGGGTCGCCTCAGCCTTCGGGTACGGGTTGGGTGGCTTGGTGCTCGCCCGGAGAACCTTTCTATTGAAGGCACTTCGCCGGTTCTTCTCGGGCATCGGCAGCCTGGCGGGCATAGTAGGGATCAACCATGACGAATACCGGGAGCGACACCGAGCTGACGGTGGCGACGCTGTGCCAGGCGATCTGGCAACTGGAGCACGAACAGGATCTGCTGAACTGGCAGCTCCAGGGGATGCACCCGTGGCCGATCATCCGGATGCGCGTCTTCCATGAGTTGAGCCAGCGCAGCGGCATCCACGGCAACCCCCACCCAGTACGCCGTACCCGCGCCGACAAGGTCCGGCTCGTCGGCCGGCACCTGACCGGTACGGTACGCCGGAATCCGTTCCTGGCCAGTGGATCCTTCGATTCTCTGGTGGTACCGCACCCACGCAAGCCGGGTGGCGTCGAGATCTACTCGGATCGGCTCCGGGCACTGCTGGGCGACTCGGCGCTCGTCATCGACTCGGGCATCAACGGGACGCCGCTGCCAGGCAGTCGTAACCTCGACTTTTTCGTCTCCGCGGCCGGCGCGATCCGCAGCAGGTCGGTGGACGAGAAGTGCCGTCTGATCGCCGACCGTCTGGCTGCTCTGACCGGCGTCAGGGTGCCGATCGGAGCTCTTGTCGCGCGGGAAATCCCCAAGCACACAAGGCTTCGCGCGCTCTACCGGGCCCTGCTGAGGCGCCAAGAGATCAAGACCGTCTACGTCGTGGTTGCGTACTTCCACCAGCACATCGTCGGCGCCGCGCGGGACCTTGGGATCCGCGTGGTCGAGCTCCAGCACGGCGCGATCAGCCCGTTCCATCTTGGCTACAGCTATCCCGGGCGTTCTCTGGTGCCAGATCAGCCGGACGAACTGTGGTGCTTCGGCTCCTACTGGGCCGATGTCGCCGAGCTGCCCGCCGGGATGCGCACCGAGATCATCGGCGCCCCCTTCATCCACCGCCTCACGCCAGCAGAGGCCGCGGCCAAGAACCCCCAGCGCGTCGTCTTTCTCTCGCAGGGCACCATCGGCCCGGCGCTCCTGCCGTTCGCGCTGGAGCTCTCAGCGGCACGTCCTGACTTGGAGGTCATCTTCCGCCTCCACCCAAGCGAGCACCTCACCGACTACGTCGTCCCGTCCAGCAGCGCAGTCCGCCTCTCGGCCGGCCCTGCCGAACCCACCCTGCCCTTACTTGCTTCCGCGGGCTATCAGGTAGGCGTCGCCACCACCGCGCTCTTCGAAGGCATGGTCCTGGGCTGCCGAACCGCCGTCGCCAACCTCCCCGGCCACGAATACCTGACCCCAGCCATTACCCGGGGCGACGCCCTCCTGATCAACACTGCCACTGAGCTGGAGGCAGCCCCCCTCTGCCAGGACAGCACCGCCTACTACGCACCCGACAGTCTCAGCCAGTTCCTCTGACCGCACTTGCAACCTGCGGATGGCAGGATCAGGTCAGCGCGGACCGCATGATCGGCACAGCCGCTTGAATTCATGTCGATGACCGACCTGCTCCCACCCACCCGCGGACTGTTCATCCGCGACGACGACCTCACCACCTCCGGCAGCGCTCTGCTCACCGAGCTCGGTCCCAGGCTCACAGGCACCAAGGTCACCGTCGTCGGCCACTCCGTCGCTCAACCCGGC
>JAWWPC010000006.1:0-28267 GCA_033851055.1 Kribbellaceae bacterium
TCGACTACATCGACGAGTCCGAGGTGCTCACCCCGGCCGACTATGCGAACCACATCGACAAGTGGAACTTCACCGTTCCCTTCGTCTGCGGCGCGACGAACCTGGGCGAGGCGCTGCGCCGGATCACCGAGGGCGCGGCGATGATCCGCTCCAAGGGCGAGGCCGGCACCGGTGACGTCTCTAACGCGACCACCCACATGCGCCAGATCCGGCAGCAGATCCGGCATCTGCAGAACCTCCCCGAGGACGAGCTGTACGTCGCGGCCAAGGAGCTCCAAGCGCCGTACGAGCTGGTCAAGGAGGTAGCCGGGGCCGGCAAGCTCCCGGTGGTGCTGTTCACCGCCGGCGGTATCGCCACCCCGGCCGACGCCGCGATGATGATGCAGCTCGGCGCCGAGGGCGTGTTCGTCGGATCCGGCATCTTCAAGTCCGGCAACCCGGTCCAGCGCGCCGAGGCGATCGTCAAGGCGACCACCTTCTACGACGACCCGGACGTGGTGGCCAAGGTCTCCCGCGGTCTCGGTGAGGCGATGGTCGGCATCAACGTCGACGAGATTCCGGAGCCGCACCGGCTCGCCGAGCGCGGCTGGTGACCGCTCCAGTCAACGAGCGGACGGCCAGGGAGCTGCGGGGTCTCGCCCGCGTCCTGGTCCGTTCCGGGTACGCCGACCGGGCCGCGGTCGCTGCTGCGCTTACCGAGGCGGTCCGCGAGGATGCACCCGGAGCCGACCCGGCCGAGCTGGTCACCACGCTGATCGACGAGGCCGCGGCCAAGCTGCGGACCGAAGCCGCGGGTTGGGCGGCCGAGACCGACACCGATCGGCTGGACGGCGTACTGGCTGAGCTGGAATCCCTCGGTCTCGTCGTCGTCCGGTACTGCGCGGACCACCACGATGCCCGGCGGGCGCTGGAGGCCACGCCGGGTAACACCGGCGTGGTGTTCTTCACCGACACCGACGTGTGGCACGCGGTCGACTTCGGCATGCTCGAACTCAAGCTGTGGCACCCGGACAGGGCGAACGTGGCACCGGGGGAGGCGCTGCTGGAGGACGTGCTCGCACTGTTGCACGAGCGAGACCTGCCGGCGGTGTTCGACGAGGGCCGGATCGAGACCACCCTGACCTGGCAGCGCCGTACGACATGGGTGTGACCAAGGCCCGGCTAGTCGAGGCGGGCGCGCTGGTGGTCGCGGCCAGCTGGCGGGTCACCCCGGACAAGTACGAGGGGCCGCGGGAATTCGACGACTACGTGAAGGCGCTGAGGTATAGCGAGGAGACCTGCGGGCGGTACGAGTTGCTCGTCGGTCTGCTCAACCCGGACGACACCAGACTCGACCCCGAGCGCACCCCTCTCGACAGTGGCGACGAGTTGCCGCGCGGCTCGGTGGTGGTCGACCGCGGGTTCCGGATCGACAACTGGCGGTTCGGCGAGAGTTTCAAAACGCCGGACGAGGCATACCTGTCGGTGCCGGACGGGAAGTGCTGTTCGAGGAGCTCTGGCTCGGTCCGCAGGGCAGCCTCGGGTTCCGGGTGGCGGGACCGCAGTTCGACTTCGTCGGAGGCGGCGAGCCGACTTGGAGCGACGTACCCGGTCTGGCCGGGACGCGACACTAAAGGAGAGAAATGACGAATCGGCCCGTGGTGGGCGTGTTCGCCCTGCAGGGCAACGTGCGCGAGCACCTGGCGATGCTGGCCCAGGTCGGCGTCGAGGGCCGGCCGGTACGACGCCCGTCGGAACTGGCTGAGGTGGATGCGCTGGTGCTGCCCGGCGGCGAATCGACCACGATGGACAAGCTGGCCCGGTCCTTCGAGCTGTTCGAGCCGTTGCAGAAGCGGATCGCGGACGGGATGCCGACGTTCGGCACCTGCGCTGGAATGATCATGCTCGCGAACGAGATCACCGGCGGGATCGACGGCCAGGAGACGCTCGGCGGCCTCGACGTGACGGTCCGCCGGAACGCCTTCGGGCGCCAGGTCGACTCGTTCGAGGCGGACCTGGATTTCGCCGCCTTCGACTCGCCGTATCACGCGGTCTTCATCCGGGCGCCCTGGGTCGAGCGGGTCGGACGGGAGGTCGAGGTGCTGGCATCGGTCAGCGAGGGTCCCGCCGCGGGTAGGATCGTCGCCGTTCGGCACGATCGACTGCTGGCCACGTCGTTCCATCCGGAGATGACCGGGGACGCGCGGCTGCACGGCTACTTCGCCGACATGGTGCGCGAACAATAAGTCAGTTTGCAGCGGTAGAAGGGTTGGGTTCGCGATGTCAGGCCACTCCAAATGGGCCACCACGAAACACAAGAAGGCCGTCATCGACGCGAGGCGCGGCAAGCTCTTCGCGAAGCTGATCAAGAACATCGAGGTGGCTGCCCGCACGGGCGGTGGTGACCTGGCCGGCAACCCCACCCTGTACGACGCGGTCCAGAAGGCGAAGAAGTCCTCGGTCCCGAACGACAACATCGACCGCGCGGTCAAGCGCGGCTCCGGCGCCGAGGCGGGTGGCGCGGACTGGCAGTCGATCACCTACGAGGGCTACGGCCCGAACGGTGTCGCGATGCTGGTCGAGTGCCTGACCGACAACCGGAACCGGGCCGCGGCCGATGTCCGGACCGCGATGACCCGCAACGGCGGCTCTCTGGCCGACCCGAACAGCGTCGCGTACCTGTTCAACCGCAAGGGTGTCATCGTGCTGGCCAAGGAGCAGGACGACCGGTTGCTTACCGAGGACGACGTGATGGAGGCCGTGCTCGAGGCCGGCGCCGACGAGGTGAACGACCTGGGTGACAGCTTCGAAGTGGTCAGCGAGGCGGGCGACCTGGTCAAGGTCCGGACCGCGCTGCAGGATGCGAGCATCGACTACGAGTCGGCCGATGCCTCCTTCGTGCCGTCGATGACGGTGGAGCTGGACGTGGATGGCGCGAGCAAGATCTTCCGCCTGATCGACGCGCTCGAGGACAGCGACGACGTACAGAACATCTATGCCAACTACGACGTCTCGGACGAGGTCATGGAGCAGGTGGGCTGACCGGACTCGTCTGTTCCTCTCTATTCCTGCATGGACGGCCAGTGACGCAACAAGAGGATCGCCACTGCCATCGCGAGGATGAGCGCCATCAGAACGAGCAGTTCGATGCCTTGCGGATTCCACCGGAACGACCGCTCGGCCTCGGCCGTCACGAGTAGCAGGCGGCGCACTCCGGCGATCAGCCCGACGACCAGGAAGGGCTCGGCCTGCAGATGGTGTTCGGTGATCGTGATCCGCACGGTATGCAGAAGCTCGGCCACGATGAACAGGACCAGTGTCCGGTCGAGGAACGACAACACCAGATCCACCGGGCGATACGGCCCTCTGAGAGCGGTGATCACGCCGTCGACCACGTCGATCAGCAGCACGATCGCCAACAAGGCCAACAGCAAGGCGACCAGCACGTGAACGCCGTCCTCGACCGCACGCAGGGCCCGAACGACATAACCGAGGAGCCCGCCGCGGTGCGCGCGCACCCGTGACTCCTGAGAAGGCGTCGTGGCGGGTGGCGGAGGATCAGGACGACCCGAGGTCATATCCTCCCCCCGGCGCCAGGCCCCGGCCTGTGGGTGAACGAGCGGTGGCCGGTGCCGCGCTTGGCACCGTCGGCGCGGGCGAGGCTGGCCAGTTGCACGGCTCTGCTCACGTCGCTCGGGGAGACGATGCCGACTACGGCACCGTTCCCGTCTGTGACGATGGCGCGTCCGTCTGCGCATCCGGCCATCCTCGGCAGCAGGTCCGCCAGCGGCTCGTCGGGTCGGGCGGTCGGGACCTCGTCCGGCCGGCATGCGATCTCGGTGAGTCTGATACTGGCTCGGTGTTCCGCCGGGACGGAGCGGACCCGGTTGAGGGTCACGAGTCCGATGAGTCGGCCGGTCGGATCGGTCAGCGGGTAGCTCGAGAACGGATGGGTGAGTGCAGTGCGGTGGATGAACTCATCAACGGTCTGGTCCGGATCGGCGACGACAGGACGCGCGGTCATGACCTCGCCGACCACGACGCCACGTAGCAGTGAGCCGAGTCGGGCATGTTGCTGTTCGGCTGCCGCGGCGTTGACGATGAAGAGCCCGATCAGCACGAGCCAAAGCCCGGAGATGCTAGCACCGTAGGCGACCTGGAGGAGCCCGAGGCCGACCAGGATGTAGCCGAAGATGCGTCCAGCGCCTGCGGCGGCGAGGGCTGCGCGTTGCTGGTCTCGCCAGATCGTCCACAGGACGGCGCGCAGCACTCTTCCGCCGTCGAGGGGTGCCGCGGGGATGAGGTTGAAGACGGCCAGCACAACATTGATTCCGGCGAGGTACCCGATCACGGCGACGGGCAGGCCGCCGACGCCGGCGAGCGTCAGACCGAACGCCACAGCGCCGTAGCCGATGCCCAGGGCCAGGCTGGTCAACGGCCCTACCGCCGCGATGCGCAGATCGGCGCCGGGTGAGCGGGGATCGCCCTTGAGTTGGGCGACACCACCGAACAGCCACAGCGTGATGCTCTCGACCTGGATCCCGTTGCGGCGGGCGACGATCGCGTGTGCCACCTCGTGGGCGAGCACCGAGGCCATGAACAAGACTGCCGCGACCACCGCGGCGGCCAGATAGCCCACGGTGCTTCTGCCGGGGAGAACGAGGGGGAAGCGGCCGAAGGCGAGAGTGATCACCAGGATCACGACGACAACGATCACACTGACGTCGACCTGAACCCGCACGCCAGCGATCCGACCAAGTGGTAGCGACGATTTCATCGAGTTTGATCCGACCGGACATCCGGAATGGCGGGCCAGCCACCTCTGCGCCCGATCTAGCCCACTGTGCGGCGCGGTTCCAAGCGTGTCAACACCCCACTGGCGGCAGTCGTCATCACTGCCGGGCATGGCAGTCTGGTGCCATGCGCGTGCTCGACCGGGCGCGTCCGGCTACCGGATCTCAGCGGGTGACTGACAAGTCCGGCTGATATTGCTGTCGCCGCGGCGAGGACTTCGTCATAGGGTCAGGCCGTGACCGATGCGCTGCGATTCGTCGACATCACCCCTGACCAACTGGACGCCGTGATCCGGGTAAGGTCCCGGTCCTTCGGCCCGCTGGCTCCCTCGGATAGGGAGCAGTGGATGAAGGACGCGCTGGAGTTCATCGCGGACGGACGGTTCTTCGGCGTCGTCGATGGTGATGAGGTAGTTGCAGCAGCCCGGATCTGGGACTTCCAGCAGTGGTGGGGCGGGCGTCAGGTGCCGATGGCCGGCGTGGCCGGTGTCGTCGTCGCCCCCGAGTACCGCGGTCGTGGAGTCGGTAGCCGGCTGATGCGTGGGGTGCTGGAGCGGAGCCGTGACAGCGGCTTCCCGCTGACTGCTCTGTATCCCGCGACCGTCGTGATCTACCGGCATCTTGGCTACGAGTTCGGAGGCGGCCGGTACAGGTTCTCCTTCCCTGCTGCGGATCTGCGGCAACTCGGCGGCAAGGAAGTAAGTGTTCGCAGAGCGGGTCCTGACGACGCAGTTCGGTTCCTGGAGCTAGTAGCTCAGACCCATACTGCGAGCCGGACCAGCGGCGTCTTGGTCTGGCCGCTGGCGAAGGTGGCCGCGTGGCTTGGTGACGAAGAGAACTTCGCTTACCTGGCCGACGACGGCTTCGTCGTCTACAACTGGGACGGCTCGGACCTGCGCATCGACGAGCTGGTCGCCGGCTCCGAACCCACTGCGCGCGCTCTCTGGGCCACTGTCGGCTCCGGCTCCTCCATTGCCCGCACCGTCAACGCTTTCGTCGCTCCGCACGATCCGGTGCACTTGCTCGTTAGCCACGAGGCCGATAAGCAGGCACAGATCCAGCGGTGGATGCTCCGGCTGCTAGACGCGCCCGCTGCCGTCGCGGCCCGCGGCTGGTCCCCGGCAGCCTCGCTAGAGGTCGACCTGGAGATCGACGATGCAGAGCTCGCCGGCAACTCCGGACGGTGGCACTTGTCCGTCAGCGGCGGCTCAGGCCAGCTCACGCCGTCGACTGGTTCCGGTGCCGCTCTGCGGCTGGGTGCACGTGGCCTAGCCGCCCTGTACTCCGGTACGCCGCTGGCCTCACTGCGGACCTCCGGACTCGCTACGGGTGGGTCCGCCGAGGACGATGCGCTGCTCGACATCGCCTTCGCCGGCCCCGCTGCGTACATACTCGACTACTTCTAAGAATTCACTAAGACTGGCGGCCATAGTCTGAGCCCTCCTCGACCGCTACAGGAGGGCACCGCCCCATGTTCGACACGATCAACGGTCTGCCGATCCACCCACTCGTCGTGCACGCCGTAGTGGTGCTGCTGCCGCTCTCGATAGTCGGCGTGCTGGCACTGGTGGTCCGTCCGACGTGGCGAGCGCGCTACGGCGTACTGGTGGCTGCCTGTGCGGCTGTTGCGACGTTGCTGATTCCGGTGGCGACTGAGAGCGGCGGGTCGCTTGAGAAGCACGTCGGCGACCCGGGTAAGCACGCAGAGCTCGGAGATCAGCTCCTCTGGTTCGCTATCCCGGTGCTGGTAGTTGCAGTGGCCATGGTCCTGGTTGAGCGCGGTATCACCGATAGGGCGGTTCGCCGGCCCGTGGCCGGCATGGTGGTCTCGGTGGTCGCGGTCGTGGCTGCGGTCGCTGCCGGTGTGCAGGTGTACCGGGTCGGTGATTCCGGGGCCAGGGCGGCGTGGGGCGACCAGATGACCCAGCAGGCGCAGACCAAGTAGCGCGCCAGCCCGCGCTATCCGCTGTCGCCAGTGGCGCGCCGCAGCAGTACCCGGCGCGTCTCCATCACCGGTTCTGCGGTGGCGGTTAGGGTGTCGAACAAACGTTCGGAGGTGGCTGATGCGCGTGCTCGGAGTCGACCCGGGCCTGACCCGGTGCGGTCTCGGCGTCGTCGAGGGCACCCCCGGACGGCCGCCGAAGCTGGTGGCCGTCGGCGTGATCCGTACCCCGGCCGATCTGGATGTGGCGAGACGCCTGGTCCGGATCGAGGCGGGGATCGAGGAGTGGATCGCCGAGCACCGGCCGGACGCGGTGGCGGTGGAGCGGGTGTTCGCCCAGCTGAACGTCCGGACGGTGATGGGGACGGCCCAGGCGGCCGGGGTCGCGATGGTCGTCGCGGCGAGGCGCGGGTTGCCGGTGGCGCTGCATACCCCCAGCGAGGTGAAGGCGGCCGTGACCGGTTCCGGTCGTGCCGACAAGGAGCAGGTGACGACGATGGTGACGCGCATTCTGAAGCTGACCGAGCGCCCGACACCGGCAGATGCGGCCGACGCGCTCGCACTGGCGATCTGCCATGTCTGGCGTGGCGGGGTGACGAACCGGCTGCAGGAAGCCGTGCTGGCCCAGGCCGCCAGGGGAGGCCGGCGGTGATCGCCTTCGTGCGGGGCCCGGTCGCGGCGATCGGGGTGGACAGCTGTGTGATCGAGGTCGGCGGGGTCGGGCTGCAGTTGTACTGCCACCCCGGAACGCTGGCCGGCCTGCGGCCTGGGCAGGAGTCCAAGCTGGCCACCTCGATGGTGGTCCGGGAGGACTCGCTGACCCTTTACGGCTTCGCGGATGACGACGAGAAGAGCTTGTTCGAGCTTCTGCAGACCGCTTCGGGTGTTGGTCCGCGACTGGCCCAGGCGGCGCTCGCCGTACTGAGTCCCGACCAGCTGCGACAGGCGGTGGCGAGTGAGGATCTGGCGATGCTGGTGAAGGTGCCCGGCGTCGGCAAGAAGGTCGCCCAGCGGCTCGTGCTGGAACTGAAGGACAAGATCGGGGCGCCGTCGAAGATGGTGACCGGCCGGCCGTTGCAGGCGACCGAAGCCTGGCGCGAGCAGGTCCATGCCGGCCTGGTCGGCCTCGGCTGGTCCGCCCGGGACGCGGAGGACGCCGTGATCGCGGTGTCGCCGCTGGCCGCGAACTCCGCCGAGCCGTCGGTTCCCGACCTGCTGCGCGCCGCTCTCCGCGCGCTCTCGAAGGCATAAACGATGGCTGTGTACAGCGACCCTGACCGTGACCCTGACGATGTGGTGCGCCCGCTCGTTTCCGCGGACGCGGTGGACCTCGAGGAACGCAAGATCGAATCCGCCCTGCGGCCCCGGACGATGGCCGAGTTCGGTGGCCAGCGGCGGGTCAGCGAGCAGCTGGAGCTGGTCCTGCACGCCGCCCGCGGCCGGAACCGCACGCCTGACCATGTACTGCTGTCGGGCCCGCCGGGACTGGGGAAGACGACGCTGGCCATGATCATCGCCAGCGAACTGTCGGCGCCGCTGCGGGTGACGAGCGGTCCCGCGATCCAGCACGCGGGCGATCTGGCCGCGATCCTGTCCGGGCTGAACGAGGGCGAGGTCCTCTTCCTGGACGAGATCCACCGGATGTCGCGGCCGGCCGAAGAGCTGCTCTATATGGCGATGGAGGACTTCCGCGTCGACGTGATCGTCGGCAAGGGGCCGGGCGCCACCGCCATCCCACTGGAGATCCCGCCGTTCACGCTGGTCGGCGCGACCACCCGTGCCGGGCTGCTACCAGGCCCGTTGCGGGACCGGTTCGGCTTCACCGGGCACCTGGAGTTCTACGACGCCGCCGAGTTGGAGAAGATCGTCAACCGCTCGGCCGCGCTGCTCGAGGTGGACATCAGCAAGGAGGCGGCCGTCGAGATCGCCTCGAGGTCGCGCGGCACCCCCCGGATCGCGAACCGGCTGCTGCGCCGGGTGCGCGACTACGCCGAGGTCCGCGCCGACGGTAACGTCACGATCGCCTTGTCGAAGGCCGCGCTGGAGCTCTACGAGGTCGACAAGATGGGCCTGGACCGGCTCGACCGGTCGGTGCTGGACGCGCTCTGCAGGCGGTTCGGCGGGGGGCCGGTCGGACTTTCGACGCTCGCGGTTGCGGTTGGGGAAGAACGTGAGACTGTGGAGGAGGTGGCCGAGCCTTTCCTCGTCCGCTCCGGCTACCTCGCTCGTACGCCGCGTGGCCGCGTCGCCACTCCGGCGGCCTGGCGGCACCTCGGGCTCGCCGTACCGAAGGGTGCGACGTTCGCGGACACCCTGTTCGACACAGAGGACGAATGAGGAACCGAGTAACGCAAACGTGACCCCCTGTTATGCAGCACTTCTTGCCGCTCAGGGCTAGACTCCCCGGTGGCCTGACTGCAGGCCATCCCGCTGCGGCCTGCGCGCTTCTGCAGAGCGTGCCGGGCGCCCGTAACTCTCTCGACGAAGGATTCTGAGTCCCGATGGTTTTGATCGCCGCACCGATGGCCTCCTCCGGTGGTGGGGGCTTCACGCTCCTGCTCCCGCTGATTCTGATCGTCGGGATGATCTGGTTCATGAGCCGCACCCAGCGCAAGCAGAAGGCGAAGCAGGCCGCGACCGTGGCTCAACTCGTCCCGGGTACCCGGGTGATCACCACCAGTGGCCAACTCGGCATTGTCGAGGAGGTCGACGACGAGTACGTCACCCTCGAGATCTCCGACGGCGTGCTGGTGCAGTTCGTCAAGCAGGCCATCGGGCGGGTGCTGCCGGACCTCGCCGACGAGGTGGAGGAGGACGACCACGGGGACACGGTCGACGAGGACGCCGCGGACAAACACGACAAAGTGGACTCGGACGACAAGGTGCCCAGTCGCGACAAGGTGGCCGACAAGCCGAGCCTGCCGCCCACGCACACCGAGAACTGACCCTCTGTCCTGACGGCGTGCGGCGCCCTTGGCGTCCTAGTAATGCAAGGAAGAATCTGACGTGGCAACGACGACATCCCGCCCCGGGCGGCTCCTGATCGTCCTGGGGGTCATCCTGGTCCTGCTCTTCGGGGTGATGGCGATCACCCAGTCCTGGAAGCCCAAGCTCGGCCTGGACCTGCGCGGTGGCACCACCATCACGCTGACCGCCAAGGCGACCGACGGCAGTGGTTCGATCACCTCGGAGAAGATGGCCGAGGCGAAGAGCATCATCGAGCAGCGTGTCAACGGCGCGGGTGTCGGCGAGTCCGACGTCACCGTCTCGGGCAGCAACCACATCATCGTGTCGCTCCCCGGCTCGACCAAGGGCGACCTGGTCTCGAAGGTCGGCGAGACCGCGCTGCTGCGGTTCCGGATCGTCTACGACGCCCAGGCCGGTACGCCGCCGGCACCGACGCCGACGCCCACACCGACGACCAAGCCGTCGGGTACGCCATCCAGCACGCCGAGCAAGGCGAATCCGTCGGTGCAGCCGTCGGCCCCGACGACACCGAAGGGGCGCGCGTGGAGCAGCGTGCTGGGCGCCGCCACCCCGACTCCGACCCCGAAGGCGTCGACCCCGGTGCCGTCGACCCCGGTGCCGTCGACCCCTGCGGCCAGCGGTGATCCGTTGCAGTGGCAGCCGGATGCTGCCACCCAGGCCGCGTTCGCCGCGTTCACCTGCGCGAAGCCCAAGAACGTGGACCTGCCGAACAAGCCGCTGATCGCCTGCGATCGGGCGAAGACCACCAAGTACCTGCTCGGTCCGGCGATCCTGGAGGGCACGGACCTGTCCGACGCCTTCGCGGGCATCCCCCAGCAGGGCATCCAGTGGCAGGTGAACCTGAAGTTCACCAACGCCGGCGGCGACAAGTTCCTGAAGGCCACCACGGCCATCTCAAAGCTTCCGCAGGGCCAGAACCTCTTCGCGATCGTGCTGGACGGCGAGACCATCTCGACCCCGAGTGTGGACAGCCCGATCCCAGGCGGACAGGCACAGATCACCGGTAGCTTCACCGAGCAGGAGGCCAGGGACCTGGCCAACGTGCTGAAGTACGGCGCGCTGCCGCTGTCGTTCGAGCCGTCCTCGGTGGAGGACGTCTCGCCGCAGCTCGGAGGCGACCAGCTCAGCGCCGGTATCACCGCCGGACTGGTCGGCCTCGCCCTCGTGGTGCTGTTCTCGTTCCTCTACTACCGCGGTCTGGGAATCGTGGTGGTGGCGTCGCTGGCCACTGCCGCCGCGCTCACCTACGCGTTGATCGTGCTGCTGGGTGATGCGATCGGCTTCACCCTGACCCTGGCCGGCATCGCGGGTCTGATCGTGGCCATCGGTATCACTGCGGACTCCTTCGTCATCTATTTCGAGAGACTCCGGGACGAGGTCCGCGAGGGCCGCAGTCTGCGGTCGTCGGTGGAGACCGGCTGGGCTCGCGCCAAGCACACGATCATCGCGGCCGACTCGATCTCGCTGCTGGCGGCGGTCGTGCTCTACATCCTCGCGGTGGGCGGCGTGAAGGGCTTCGCGTTCACGCTCGGCCTGACCACCCTGATCGACCTGCTGGTGGTCTTCATCTTCACCAAGCCGATCGTCACGCTCCTGGCCCGGACCGACTTCTTCGGGCACGGACACAAGCTGTCCGGTCTCGACCCCGAGCACCTCGGCGTGGAGCGGTTGCCGGGTCAGATGAAGCCGTCCGCCCGGCCGGCCAAGAAGACGACACCGAAGCCCGTCGGAGGGGAGGTCTGATGTCGAAGTTCGGATCCATCGGCGCCCGGTTGCACCGCGGCGAGGTCTCCTACGACTTCATCGGCAAGCGCAAGCTCTGGTTCAGCATCTCGCTCGTAGTGGTCGCGATCTCCCTGATCGGGCTGTTCACCCGCGGACTGGCGCTCGGTATCGAGTTCAAGGGCGGCGTCGAGTACCAGACCAACGTCAATGTCACCTCCTCGACCGTGCAGAACTTCACCGACGTGGTGAAGGCGACCAACGCCAAGAACCTGGGTGACCCCCTCGTCACCACCGTCGGTGGCAACAAGGTCCGGATCCAGACCCGGCCGCTCAGCCAGGCCGACGTCAACAATGTGAAGGCCGCGATCGCCAAAGAGGCCGGCGTCTCCGTCGACGCGGTGAACAGCTCGCAGATCGGCGCCTCCTGGGGCGGCCAGATCGCGAACAGGGCGATCATGGCGCTGGTCGTCTTCCTCTTCCTGGTGTTCCTGGTGATCTGGATCTACTTCCGAGAACCGAAGGCGTCGATGGCCGCCATCCTGGCGCTGATCCACGACGTCCTGATCACCGTCGGCGTGTACGCCCTGATCGGGTTCGACGTCACCCCGTCGACCGTGATCGGCGTACTGACGATTCTCGGCTACTCGCTGTACGACACGGTGGTCGTCTTCGACAAGGTCCGGGAGAACACCCGCGGCATCACCGGCTCGAACCGCTACACCTACAGCGACGCGGCCAACCTGGCCGTCAACCAGACCATCGTCCGGTCGATCAACACCACGTTGATCGCGCTACTGCCGGTCGGCTCGATCCTGGTGGTCGGTACCTGGGTGCTCGGAGCGGGTCCGCTGAAGGACCTGTCGCTGGCGCTGTTCGTCGGTATCGCAGTCGGTGCCTACTCGTCGATCTTCATCGCCCCGGCACTGCTGGCCACCTTCAAGGAGCGCGAGCCGGGCATGCAGGCCCTGCGGCGCCGGGTGACGGCGAAGCGGGCCGGCCAGGGTGTCACCACGACGGCCTCCGGTACGCCGGTGCCGGTCGCGGCCACCGCGGGTGGCACTGCTGCGGTCAGCAAGGAACCTCGCAAGCAGGACCGCCTGGCCGGTGGCTCACCGGTGATCTCGAACCGGCCGATCAAGTCGACCAGTTCCGCCGGTCGGCCTCAGCCGAGTCGCAAGCCGCGATCCAAGCGCGGTAAGTGAGCCGGCCGGTGCGTTCGCTGGACGAAGTGCTGAAGTCCGGTATCCGCGACATCCCGGACTATCCGCAGGTCGGGGTGGTGTTCAAGGACATCACCCCGCTGCTGGCGGACCACAGCGGCTTCAGCCAGGTGGTCGAGGCGCTAGCCGCCTCAGGCCGGGACTCCGACGGCAATACGGTCGTCGACAAGGTGGTCGGGATCGAGGCCCGCGGTTTCATCCTGGCCGCACCAGTCGCGCTTGCTCTCGGTGCGGGGTTCGTCCCGGTCCGTAAGAAGGGCAAGCTGCCCGCTGCAACCTACGAGGAGTCGTACTCGCTGGAGTACGGCGAGGCGACGATCGAGGTCCACCAGGACGCGTTCGAGCCTGGTGAGCGGGTGCTGGTGGTCGACGACGTACTGGCCACTGGTGGCACGGTCGAAGCCTGCCTGCGGCTGGTACGACGCTGTGGGGCGACCGTGGTGGGAACGACGGTACTGATCGAGTTGTCCTTCCTGCCGGGCCGTGAGCGGCTCGCGGGGGAGAAGTTGACCGCGCTCGTCACTGTCTGAAGTCGCCAGACTGCTTCACCGCCATGCCCGGAGACGCCGTCAGCGTGTTGTCCACAGGCGGGTTCAGCCAGCTTGGCCCGTTCCCCCTAGACTGGTGGTCTGTCAGCGGAGGGATACAACGTGGGCGAAGACCCGGCGATGACTTCAGCGGTACCAGGCATCGTGCCGCACGAGCCTCCGCGCACGCCTGCGAGCCGCCCGGTGGCCAGTCCTTCGCCGGCTGCCGCCGCAGCACCGCCGTCAGCTCAGCCGCCGCGGATCGCCCCGGCCCGGGTCCGGGCCCGGCTGGCCCGCCTCGGTGGCACCCGTCACCCGAACCGGGCACCGATGCTGGAGCCGCTCTTCCGAGTGGTCCGGGCGACCCACCCCAAGGCCGATCTGGCGATTATCGAGCGCGCCTACCGGATGGCTGAGAAGTACCACACGGGCCAGCTCCGCAAGAGCGGCGACGCGTACATCACGCACCCGCTCGCGGTGGCCACCATCCTCGCCGAGCTGGGCATGACCGCCCCGACGCTGTGCGCCGCGCTGCTGCATGACACGGTCGAGGACACCGACTACACGCTGGACGAGCTGACGAAGGACTTCAGCGAAGAGATCGCGATGCTGGTCGACGGTGTGACCAAGCTGGACAAGGTCAAGTACGGCGAGTCCGCCCAGGCCGAGACGATCCGCAAGATGGTCGTCGCGATGGCCAAGGACATCCGGGTACTGGTGATCAAGCTCGCCGACCGGCTGCACAACATGCGCACCCTGGGCTTCCTGCGGCAGGAGAAGCAGGAGCGGATCGCCCGCGAGACGCTGGAGATCTATGCCCCGCTGGCACACCGGCTAGGTATGAACACGATCAAGTGGGAGCTCGAGGACCTGTCGTTCTCGACCCTGCACCCGAAGGTGTACGACGAGATCGTCCGGCTGGTCGCCGAGCGGGCGCCGTCGCGGGACGAGTACCTGGCGTCGGTGATCGATCAGGTGCACGACGACCTGCGCGCCGCGAAGGTGAAGGCCACCGTCACCGGCCGGCCGAAGCACTACTACTCGATCTACCAGAAGATGATCGTCCGTGGTCGTGAGTTCGGCGACATCTACGACCTGGTCGGCATCCGCGTGCTGGTCGAGTCGGTCCGGGACTGCTACGCCGCGCTGGGTGTGCTGCACGCGCGGTGGAACCCGGTGCCGGGCCGGTTCAAGGACTACATCGCGATGCCGAAGTTCAACATGTACCAGTCGCTGCACACCACCGTGATCGGCCCGCAGGGCAAGCCGGTGGAACTGCAGATCCGGTCCTTCTCGATGCACCGCCGGGCCGAGTACGGCATCGCCGCGCACTGGAAATACAAGGAAGACCCGAACTCGCCGGCTCCCGAGATGGGCGCGCCGCCGACCACCGAGGTCGGCGGCCCCAACGACATGCCCTGGGTGCGGCAACTGGTCGACTGGCAGCGGGAGACCTCCGACCCGTCGGAGTTCCTCGACTCGCTGCGGTTCGAGATCAACAACTCCGAGGTCTACGTCTTCACCCCGCGGGGCGACGTGATGTCGCTGCCGATGGACTCGTCGCCGGTCGACTTCGCGTACGCGATCCACACAGAGGTCGGGCACCGATGTATCGGCGCCCGGGTGAACGGCCGGCTCGTCCCGCTGGAGAGCACCCTCGAGAACGGCGACGTGGTCGAGGTCTTCACCTCGAAGGCGGAGGGTGCGGGCCCGTCCCGCGACTGGCTCACCTTCGTCAAGAGCCCGCGCGCCCGGAACAAGATCAAGCACTGGTTCAGCAAGGAACGCCGCGACGAGGCGATCGAGCACGGCAAGGACGCGATCGCCAAGCAACTCCGCAAGGAGGGCCTGCCGCTCCAGCGCCTGCTGTCCCACGAGACCCTGACCGCGGTGGCGAACTCGCTGCGCTACCCCGATGTCACCGGCCTGTACGCCGCCGTCGGCGAGAGCCACGTCAGCGCGCAAGCCGTCGTACGGCGTCTGATCGAGACGTACGGCGGTGAGGAGGGTGCGGCCGAGGATCTCGCCGAGGGCCTGCGGCTGCCCGCCACCCGGGAGCGGCGCAAGCGGCCGGCCCGCGGTGATGCAGGTGTCATCGTCAAGGGCACCTCCGACGTACTGGCCAAGCTGGCTCGTTGCTGTACCCCGGTGCCGGGTGACGAGATCATCGGCTGGATCACCCGCGGCGCCGGCGTCTCGGTGCACCGGTCCGACTGCGCGAACGTGGAGAACCTGAAGACCCAGCCGGAACGCATCGTCGAGGTCGAGTGGGCCCCGACCGCCCAGTCGGTCTTCCTGGTAGCGATCCAGGTGGAAGCGCTGGACCGCGCCCGGCTACTCTCCGACATCACCAGGGTCCTCTCCGACTATCACGTCAACATCCTGTCGGCCGCTCTCACCACCACCCGCGACCGCATCGCCAAGTCCCGTTTCACGTTTGAAATGGGCGATCCGACCCACCTCGGCCACGTCCTGAAGGCCGTCCGATCCGTAGAGGGCGTCTTCGACGTCTACCGTGTCACCCAGTAAGGGGTCCTTGTCGAGCCGGCTGTCGCTCAGCCGGCGCGGGTTGTTGCTGCTCGGAGCGGGCGTCCTGACAGGTTGCACGAACTCCAACGCCACCTCCGACCCCACAAGGCCGGCCGCGACGAGCCCAGATGCCGGCACGCCCGCGCCCTCCTCGCCCGGCGACTCCCGCCCTTCGAGTCCAACCCACGCACCGAGTTCAACCCACGCGCCGAGTTCAACCCCGGCAGCGAGTTCGACACCGAGTCCGAACGTCGCGTTGCCGAGGGTCCGTCCCTGGACGCCGAGCCCGGGCGACGTCGAACCCGCGGCGAAGACGCAGGCCGTCCGGGCGACCGAGCGCCTGCTCGACCGTGCAGGCGTCCGATCCGAGGTCGAGGTCGTCGACGCGCAGTACGGCGGCATCCTGGCCGACTCCGCGAGCGTGCTCGTGGTCTGCCGCGTGTACACGGCTGCGAACGGCAAGGTCAGCCGCGGCGGTACGACGGTCGACGTACGGCTGCGCAAGTCCGGCCGGACCTGGCGGGTGACCGCGATGCACCCGGCTCAGCCCGGTCCACCGGCAGCGCACCTGTCCACGTCTGCCTCCAGGGTGCTGGCCAGTCAGCGGATCACGCTGCCGCCCGCCTCGACGGCCGACGTACGGTCCGGCGCGGTTCATGACAGCGTGCTGACGGCGATGCTGCGCCTGGCGGAGAACTACCGGATCGGGGTGAGCGTGATCCGGTCGGGCCACCCACTGTACGTGTTCGGCACCAGCCGGCTCAGTGACCATCCCCGTGGTCGGGCGTTCGACACCTGGCAGATCGACGGGCACGCCGTCGTCGATCCGGCTACCCCTCGTGCCCTGGTGACCGGCTATATGCGAGCGGCCGCGGCGGCGGGTTCGTACAACGTCGGCGGCCCCTACCGGCTGTCCGGGTCTACTTACTTCAGCGATGCAACACACCACGACCACGTGCACGCCGGCTTCCGGAACTGACCAGGGGCTCAGCTCTCGGCCCTTGACAACCCGACGCCCCAAATGGGGCCATTGGACCTGTGACGCCCCAAATGGGGCATTGGACCTGTGACGCCCCAACTGGGGCCTTGGATCTGTACGGCGCTCTCGGCGGAGGGAGTGCATCATGGTGCTTCGACGGGTTCGGATCGCAGTAGGGACGCTCGGGTCCGCAGTGCTGGCCGCGGGCTTGCTGTTGGCACCAGCCACTACTGCAACCGGCGTCGGGGAAAATGACACGCCCACGCTGCAGCAGGGGCCGCCGACAGTCGGCGAGGAGGACGAGCAGTTCCTCCTCCAACGCGACCAGTTCTTCATGAGCAGGCGCACCGCCGGCGACCGAGTGCTCGACAATCAGCGGGCCGGCGCTCTCCGAGCAGCCGCGGCACAGGCCGGCGCGCAGATCCGTCAGCAGGGCTCGCGCAGCCCTGGCCCGGCGACCTTCGCCGGCGCCTGGACCGGCCTCGGGCCCGACCCGATCGTGCAGATGACCCGTAGCCGCAAGCCGATCCTCACGGCGATGGCCGGCCGGATCGGCGCGCTCGCGATCCGGCCCAGCAACGGCCGGTTCATCCTGGGCGGTGCGCAGGGCGGCATCTGGCTGTACGACCAGGCGAGCCGCAGGTGGTCGCCGAAGACGGACAACCTCCCGTCCCTGTCGATCGGCGCGCTCGCCGTCGCGCCGTCCGACGACACGATCGTGTACGCCGGTACCGGTGAGGGCGCACTCTCCGGAGACAGCTACTTCGGCGACGGCGTGATCAAGTCCACCGACGGCGGCGAGCATTGGTCGCACGTGTCGGGCGACTTCTTCAAGGGCGTGTCCACCTCGACGCTCGTCGTCGACCCGGAGGACGCCGACCACCTCTACGCCGCGATTCTGCGCGGACGCGGTGGCAGCCGGCGGACCACGCCGACGATCCACTCCCGCTACGGGATCTGGGAGTCCCAGGACGGCGGCGCGAACTGGAGGCTGCTCAAGGAGGCGAAGTCGGAGCTGAACGGAGCCACTGATCTCCAGCTGGATCCGCGGAACCCGAACGTCATGTACAGCTCGTTCTGGGGGGAGGCGATCTACAAGAGCACCGACGCCGGCGCACACTGGTCGCCGATCATGACCGGCCTGCCCAGGGCCAACTTCGCCGCGACCAGCACCCGCTTCTCACTCGGCCTCTCGCATCCGGCCGGCCATGGCGCGGTGCTTTACGCGGGCTTCAACTGGAGTAACCACCCGGCGCGGGTCTTCAGGTCCACCAACGAGGGCGCGAGCTGGTCGATCCTGCCTGCTGGGACTGGGAACGATACGGTCGCGAACTACTGCGCCCAGCAGTGCTTCTACGACAACGTCATCGTCGCCGACCCGGTCAACCCCAACATCGTCTACGTGGGCGGACAGTTCAACTACCCCATCGGCTCCGGCGGCATCTTCCGGTCCGACAACGGCGGCAGGACCTGGAAGAACCTCGGCTGGAACCAGCACCCGGACTACCACGCGATCGCGTACGACCCGGCGAACCCGGCCCATCTGCTGGTCGGCTCGGACGGCGGCGTCTGGTACAGCCCTAACCGCGGCGGCCGCCCGAACGCGAGGGACCCGCTCAGTTCGGTGACCTGGCAGAACCTCAACGGCACGGTGAATCCATCCACCGCAGCTGTGACGCACCGGACGGGTCTCCAGTTGGCTCAGTTCACGTCGATCGCGAACGCGCGGACCGTACCCGGCCGGGTGTGGGGCGGTACCCAGGACAACGGCACCGTCGGCAAGTCGCCGACCTCGGCGAGCTGGTCCGACGTCGCCGGCGGTGATGGCGGCCAGGTGCTGGTCGACCCGACCAACGCGAAGTACGTCTTCGGCACCTACGGGGGCATCACGCCGTTCCGGTACACCAATGGCGGGACGTCCTTCTTCAGCAACAAGTTCATCCGTACCGGAATCAACCTGCGGGACCGCGCGGAGTTCTATATCCCGTGGGCCCAGAACCAGCGCCGGACGAGCCAGTTGTTGCTCGGCACCTACCGGCTTTACCGCACAAACAACGCGAAGGCGCCTTTGGCGGGCGCGGTCCGATGGAAGGCCATCAGCCCTGACCTGACCAGCGGTTGCCCCGGCCCAGCGCCGAACGGCGCGCGTGGCTGCGTCATCTCAGCGATCGGCGTCGGTGGCGGCAATGCGGCGTACACCGGCGCTGATGACGGCTATGTGTTCGTCAGCCCAGATGCACAGGTCAGCAATACACCGAAATGGACCCGGGTGGGCAACGGTCAGTTGCCGAAGCGGCCGGTGACCCAGTTCGCCGTCGATCGCAGCAACTACCGGATCGCGTACGCCGCCTACGCCGGCTTCAACGGCGCCACCCCGTCCCGCCCCGGTCACGTCTTCAAGACCACGAACGGCGGCAAGACCTGGACCGACATCAGCTTCAATCTGCCGGACAGTCCGGTCAACTCGATCGTCCTCGACCCGTCGTACGCGGACACCCTGTACGCCGGTACGGACGTCGGGCTGTTCGTCACCCATGACCGGGGCGTCCACTGGGACTCGCTCGGCCGGGGCGTCCCGGCCATCTCGATCTGGCAGCTCGACCTGGACCCGTCGCGCCGGGTGCTCGCGGCCGGAACCCACGGCCGAGGGGTGTACCGGAGCAAGGACACCTCGGCAGCAGTCCCGGCTCTCGTCGTCTCGAAGCTGGACGCGGCCGTCCAGGCGGGGCCGTCGAGCAGGCTGGACTACACGATCACGCTCGCGAACATCGGCAACGCCGACGCGACCGGTGTGAAGCTCACTGATCCGATCCCGAAGGGCACTACCTTCCTGGCTGCCGACAGTGGCGGAAGGAACCTGGGCGGCGTCGCGAGCTGGACGGGCCTGACAGTTCCGGCCGGTGGCACCACGACGGTGCACCTCAGCGTGAACATCGCAGCCGCGCCGAAGAACGCCGCGCTGAAGAGCGCCGCGCCGAAGAATGCCGCGCTGACGACCAACGTGACGGCGATCAACAACGACGGCATACAGGCCACGTCGGCCCAGGGTCCGCTAACGACCGGATCGCCGGTGGCCACGCCGCTCAACTAGCTGAAGCCGGCCTAGCTGAAGTCGGAGAGGGCTTTCTGGGCTTCGGCCAGCCAGGCTCGGCGGGCTTCGATGGACTCGCGGGCTTCGGCCAGTTTGCGGGCATTGCCTGCGGCCTGGGCCTTGGCTGCCTTGGATTCGAGGTCGGCGATCACGGTTTCGAGCTGCTTGACGGCTGCCTCGGCGCGGGCGCGGGCCTCGGGGTTGCTGCGGTTCCAGACCTCGTCCTCGGCCGACTTCACCGCCTGCTCGACTGCTCGCAGCCGGCCGTCGATGGCTCGCATCGAGTCGCGCGGGACCTTGCCGATCGCGTCCCAGCGGTCCAGCAGGTCGCGAAGCTGGTCCCTGGCCACCTTGGCATCGCGGACCGGCAGGATCGCCTCGATCTCGACCAGCAGCGCCTCCTTGGCCGCGAGGTTGGCCTGCTGCTCGACGTTCTCCTCGGCCTGGACCGCGTCGCGGGCCCCGAAGAAGGTGTCCTGCGCGGTACGGAACCGGGACCAGAGCTTGTCGTCGACCTCGCGCGGAGCCGGACCGGCGGACTTCCACTGCCGCATCAGGTCGCGGAACCGGCCGGAGGTCGGTCCCCAGTCGGTGGACGACGCCAATTGCTCCGCCTCGACCGCGAGCCGCTCCTTCACCACCGCGGCCTCGTCGCGCTTGGAGGACAGCTCGGCGAAGTGCTGCTTGCGGTGCCGGGTGTACGTCGTCCGGGCGGAGGAGAACCGGTGCCACAGCTCGTCGTCGCTGGATTTGTCGAGCCGGGGGAGTGCCTTCCACTCGTCCAGCAGTTCGCGGAGCCGGGTCACGCCATGCCGCCAGTCGGTGCCGGCGGCAATGGTCTCGGCCTCGGTGGCGATCATCGTCTTTGCCTCGCGGGCCTCTTCGACCTTGGCCGCACGTTCGGCCTTCTTCTTCTCGCGCTGCTGGGCGACTAGCGGGGCGAGCGACTCCAGCCGGTCGTGCAGGCCGTCCAGATCGCCGACGGCCTGGGCCTCGTCGATGGCACTGGTGACCTTCTTCACCGCTGCCCGGGCGTCGTCGGGCGAGACGGTACCGGCCTCGACACGCTTCTCCAGCAGTTCCACCTCGAATGCCAGGGCGTCGTACCGGCGGGTGTAGAAGGCGAGCGCCTCCTCCGGGTTCGCGTCGGGCCACTGGCCGACCGCGCGTTCCCCGTCCTTGGTCCGTACGTATACCGTTCCGTCGTCCGCTACCCGGCCCCAACTATCCTCGGCCACAAACTCGCCCCTTCCGGCGGTATGCACTGCGCTCGTGCCCATTCTGGCCAGTACCCAGTCCATTCGTGCAACAGGGTGCCGCCCGGGCGCGTCGGGGCGTGCCCCCACTCCTACCCATGACAATCACAAACTCCTCGCCCTGACGCAACGGGGTTGCCGTCACAATCCCGTTCGTACGTCGTCCAGCCGCACCGGTAGCCTTGTCTGGTCCCGAACATTCCCAGGAAGGTCAGTCGTGCTCATCGCCGGGTTCCCCGCGGGTTCGTGGGGTACGAACTGCTACGTCGTCGCTGCCGGCCAGGGCACGGAGTGCATCGTCATCGACCCCGGGCAGGATGCCACCGGCGGTGTCGACGAGGTGGTTCGGGAGAACAAGCTCAAGCCCGTCGCGGTGCTGCTGACCCACGGGCACATCGACCACATGTTCTCTGTTCTGCCTGTCTGTGGCAGCTACGACAGCACTGCGTACATCCACCCGGCCGACCGGCACTTGCTGAGCGACCCGATGGCCGGCATCAGCCCGGAGACCGCCCAGATGCTGCTGGGCGGCGACTACACCTTCGCGGAGCCGGACGACGTTGCCGAGCTCAAGGACGGTTTGAGCCTCGAGCTGGCGGGCCTGCGGTTCACTGTCGACCACACTCCGGGCCACACCCGGGGCTCGGTCACCTTCACGACGCCGTACGACGGTCCGGAATTCAACGGAGCTGTGCCGGCGGTGCTGTTCTCCGGTGACGTGTTGTTCGCCGGGTCGATCGGCCGGACGGATCTGCCTGGCGGCGACCATCCGACGATGCTGCATACGTTGGCCACCAAGATCCTGCCGATGCGCGACGAGATCGTCGTCCTGCCGGGTCATGGTGGCCAGACCACGATCGGCCGGGAGAAGGCGACCAACCCTTACTTGCAGGACCTGGAGACATAAGAAATGACCGAGCAACGCGAGGGAATCATTCAATACAGGGCAGCTTGTGCCTCGTCGGCGCCCGCAGCGTTGCGAGGACGTCGATGAGTCGGGTAACCCCTATCAGTGGGTTCCCGGAGTTTTTGCCAGCGGAACGGATCGTCGAGCAGCAGTTCCTCGACACCATCCGGGAGACGTTCGAGTTGCACGGGTTCGCGTCCATCGAGACCCGGGCGGTGGAGCCGATCGACCGGCTCTCCAACCAGGGCGAGGACACGGACAAGGAGATCTACGCCGTACGACGCCTCGGCTCAGCGTCGGGGGATGACGATGGCCCCGGCCTCGGGCTGCACTTCGACCTGACGGTGCCGTTCGCGCGGTACGTGCTGGAGAACTCGGGCAAGCTGGACTTCCCGTTCCGGCGCTACCAGATCCAGAAGGTCTGGCGCGGCGAACGCCCACAGGAGGGCCGCTACCGCGAGTTCACCCAGGCTGACATCGACATCGTCGGCGACGGCACGCTGCCGTTCCACTACGAGGTGGAGCTGCCGCTGGTGATCGCGGAGGCGTTCCAGAAGCTGCCGATCCCGCCATTCCGGATCCAGGTCAACAACCGGAAGATCCCGGAGGGTTTCTATCGCGGCCTCGGCATCGAGGACGTGGCGAGCGTGCTGCGCATCGTCGACAAGCTGGACAAGATCGGCCCGGACGATGTAGCGGCGGCTCTGATCGCCGCCGGTCTCACCGATGCTCAGGCGAAGGCAGCGCTGCAACTGGCCGAGATCGCTACCACCGACGCCTCGTTCGTCGAGCGGGTGCGAGCCCTCGGAGTCGAGCACGAGACGCTCGACGAGGGCCTGGAGCAACTGGCCGCGGTCATGACGGCGGCCAACGAGCACGCGCCGGGCCTGCTGGTCGCGGACCTCAAGATCGCGCGCGGGCTGGACTACTACACTGGCACGGTCTACGAGACACAGCTGATCGGTCACGAGTCGTACGGCTCGATCTGCTCCGGCGGCCGGTACGACGCCCTGGCCAGCGACGGCAAGACGACGTACCCGGGGGTCGGGATCTCGATCGGGGTATCACGGCTGCTGGCCCGCCTGATCGGCCTTGGTCTGGTCAAGGCCAGCCGAACCACGCCGACCGCCGTACTGGTTGCGTTGACCGACGAGGAGAGCCGTGCAAACGCGATGCGTACGGCGGCACTCCTGCGGCAGCGGGGGATTCCCACCGAGGTCGCACCGGCGGCAGCCAAGTTCGGCAAGCAGATCAGGTTCGCCGACCGGCGGGGGATTCCGTTCGTCTGGTTCAGCGGTTCAGCGGACGGCACCGTTCAAGACACCGTCAAGGACATCCGCAGCGGCGATCAGACCCCGGCCGATCCGGCCAGCTGGGTCCCGCCCGAAGAAGACCGCCTACCTCGTATCGAAACCACTCAGGAGAACTCGTGATCCGTACCCATTCCGCAGGCTCGCTGCGTGCTGAGCACACCGGGGAGACCGTCATCCTGGCGGGCTGGGTGGCGCGGCGGCGCGATCACGGTGGCGTGGCGTTCATCGACCTGCGGGACTCCAGCGGCACCGTCCAGGTGGTGATCCGGGACGAGGAGGCCGCGCACGGACTGAGGGCTGAGTACTGCCTGAAGGTCGTCGGCGCCGTCTCGCCGCGTCCGGAGGGCAACGCGAACCCGAACCTGCCGACCGGCGAGATCGAGATTATCGCCAGCGAGGTGGAGGTCCTCAACGAGGCGGCCCCGCTGCCGTTCCCGGTCGAGGAGCACCACGCGACTCCGGTGAACGAGGAGGTGCGGCTCAAGTACCGCTACCTCGACCTGCGCCGCCAGGGCCCGGGCTCGGCGCTGCGGCTGCGCAGCGAGGTGAACCGGGTGGCCCGCGAGGTGCTGCACAACCGCGACTTCGTGGAGATCGAGACGCCGACGCTGACCAGGTCGACGCCCGAGGGCGCGCGCGACTTCCTGGTCCCGGCGCGGTTGCGGCCCGGCTCCTGGTACGCGTTGCCGCAGTCGCCGCAGCTGTTCAAGCAGTTGCTGATGGTCGCCGGCATGGAGCGGTACTTCCAGATCGCGCGCTGCTACCGCGACGAGGACTTCCGCGCCGACCGACAGCCCGAGTTCACCCAGCTCGACATCGAGATGAGCTTCGTCGACCAGGACGACATCATCGCGCTGTCCGAGGAGATCCTGGCCGCGCTGTGGAAGCTGGCCGGCCACGAGATCCAGACGCCGATCCAGCGGATGACGTACGCCGAGGCGATGGCGCGGTTCGGCACCGACAAGCCGGACCTGCGGATGGGCCTCGAGCTCATCGAGTGCACGGACTACTTCAAGGACACCCCGTTCCGGGTGTTCCAGGCCCCGTACGTCGGTGCCGTGGTGATGCCGGGTGGTGCGGACCAGCCGCGCAAGCAGCTCGACGCCTGGCAGGACTGGGCAAAGCAGCGCGGCGCACGCGGGCTGGCGTACGTGCTGGTCGGGCCGGATGGCGAGCTGGGCGGACCGGTTGCGAAGAACCTGTCCGAGCAGGAACGGGTCGGCCTGGCGGACCACGTCGGCGCGAAGCGGGGCGACTGCATCTTCTTCGCCGCGGGCGCTGTCAAGCCGTCGCGGGCGCTGCTGGGCGCGGCCCGGCTGGAGATCGGCCGCCGCGGTGGTCTGATCGACGAATCGGCCTGGTCGTTCCTTTGGGTCGTCGACGCGCCGCTGTTCGAGCCGGCTGACGAGGCCACCGCCGCAGGTGATGTGGCGGTTGGCTCGGGCGCCTGGACCGCCGTACACCACGCCTTCACCTCGCCGAAGCCGGACTCGATGGACACCTTCGACACGGATCCCGGCAACGCGCTGGCCTACGCGTACGACATCGTCTGCAACGGCAACGAGATCGGCGGCGGCTCGATCCGTATCCATCGCGAGGACGTGCAGAAGCGCGTGTTCGCGGTGATGGGCCTGACCGAGGAGGAGGCGACCGAGAAGTTCGGCTTCCTGCTCGACGCGTTCAAGTTCGGCGCCCCGCCGCACGGCGGGATCGCGTTTGGCTGGGACCGGATCACCGCACTGCTGGCCGGTACGGAGTCGATCCGCGACGTCATCGCCTTCCCGAAGTCCGGCGGCGGCTTCGACCCCCTCACCTCCGCTCCCGCGCCCATCACCCCGGAGCAACGCAAGGAAGCCGGCGTCGACGCCGTACCGGAGCCCAAGCCCTAAACACCGACGTGGAACCCCTGCTCGACTACCTCGTCGTCGCGACGGATGACCTCGAGAGCACCGTGTCCGGCCCCGTTCGTTGCGGACCGACGCCCAAGCGCGCAGTGCGCCGCGATCCAGCCGGTCACTGTCGCAGCAACAGCTGACAGACATCGGGACGGCTATCCCCCAGCGGCGTGATCGCGATGCCTCACTCTTCGAGCGGTGGCAGCGCCCGGTCCAGAACAGACCGGGCGTAGTCGCCGAGGGTGCCCTGACCGCCACTGACCCGCCAGCCATGTACCAGCCGGCCGGCCAGCGACTGCTCGACCGGAAGCCCGGAGGCCCACAACCCGGCCTGGATCGGCTTGGCCCGTTCCCAAGGGTCGAACGGCAGCTTCAGCGGCGCCAGGTCGGCCGCGCCGCCGAAGTAGAGCTGCCGGGCGTTCCCGCCGAAGAAGGCGGCTCGCTGGTCAGCCGTCGGGCTTAGCTGTTCCACCCAGCCGATCGCATCCTGCAGCGTCTCGTTCCGCCAGAAGAGAATGGGCGCCTCGGAGCCCCACAGGATGCGATCCCAACCGGTCAGTCCGACCACGGCGTCGGCCCACTCGCGCACGACAGTCGAGGGGTAGCCGCCCTGCCGGGAGAAGACGACCCGGAAGCGTGGATGACCGAACAAGTCCCGCACGGGACCGCCGGCAAGGACCTGCGGCTTGTCAGCGGCGGCGAAGTGGCCGCCGACGACGACAGCGTCCGGATGCCGCTCCAGGTGCGTCAGCAGCACCCGTGCGCGCTCTGCCTCCGACACCTGGCCGCACACGACCGCGACGCGGCCTTCGCGGCCCAGGATGTCGAGCAGCCAGGCCCGTTCCAACACGTCGGCATCGCTGAGCCGCAGTCCGCTGAAACCTGCCGCCAGCTGTGCGTCCGCGGCCGCCCGCATCTCTGCCTCGTCCGCACCGAGCGGTACGCCGACCGCCCGGAAGGTGTCCGGCCGGTCCTGCACGGCCGCGTGGATTGCGGCCAGGTCAGGACAGGAGTCGAACGCGCAGAGCACCGCCTGGTCGACCCCGGCCTGCGCCATCGCTCCCTGATAGTCGGAGATGCTCTGGAAACGCGGCAGCCCGACGTGGGCATATGCATCGATGAGCGGATCGCCGCCAGTGGTGGTCATCGCTCCGAATCCTCTGCCTCATAGACCGCAGCAGTCATCCGGGGCAGGTCGGCGAGGTCGAAGTCCGGCTGGTACGACTCCACCAAGGCCACGTTCCGCTCCACCTCCGCGGGCCAGCGCATGCCGACGATGGCCGCATGCACCCGCGAGTCGGACAGCACGAACTTCAGGCTCACTTCGTAGATGTCCCGGGCCTGCTGCCACTCCGGCGCCAGCAGTTTCGCGGTCCGCTGGAAGATCCCGGATGTCATCGTGCGCATGGTCACCACTCCGGCGTCGATCGCTCTGGCCTCGTCGAGGACGTGCCGGGCCGCCGCCTGGTAGATCAGGTTGTACGCCAGCTGGACCACATCGAACTCCGGCCTGGCCAGGAACGGGCGGGCGGTCCAGGGTTCCTCAGCGGTGAGCCCGATGAATCGAACCTCACCGCCCGCCTGCAGCTCGAGCAACGCATCCAGCGGCCCGCCGGTGATGATGTGGTCGAACTCCTCCTGCGTGTACATGCCGCCGTGGAACTGGACCAGGTCGAGGTGGTCGGTCTGCAGCCGTTGGAGGCTCGCGTGGACGCTGTCGCGGACGGCCTTCTCGTTCAGGCCGCTCCAGCCGACCTTGGTCGCCAGCACGGACTCGTCCCGCCGGGTCCGCATCACCTCGCCGATCAGGGTCTCGCTGTTGCCAGCGCCATACGCCGGCGCGGTGTCGATGTAGTTGACGCCGAGGTCCAGCGCCCGGTTGATGGTGGCGACCGCGGTCTTCCGGCCGTCCTCGGACCACGGGTCCCATCCCTGCGCCAGGTTCACCCCACCGAACGGGTAGCCGCCCAGCGCGATCCTCGACACTTCCAGTCCGGTCCGGCCGAGCACTACCTTCCGCATGTCTGTCTCCGCATCCGTAGGAGCCAACCGTCAGGACCTGTCACTACTCGAACACCACGACCTCGTGGTCGATGACCGGCGGGCTGAGGCCTCACCTGGTTCGCCGGACATCTGCACCGGGACCATCCGCCCGGACGTCCGTCGGCGGCTGGTACCGGGGGCGCCGGCGGGCCGTGGGCTGGGTGACCTCACCGGCCGATTCCGCCGGAAATCGATATCCACAACGCGGATACAGTAGGAGCCCGCCCGAAGGGTGTCAATCAACCGGTTCTCCGACGGCGGCTATTTCATCTACCGGTTCACGCCTCCGGCCAGGACCACCTCCCTGACGGTCACCGTGGAGATGCATGTGTCGCGCCGGCTTCGACCTCGTCTACGCCTACAACCACGAGGGCGACCACTGGGTGCCGTTCTGGGAAGCACTCGGACGCTCGTACGCCGAGAACACGCCCGTGCGCGGCATTATCCAGTCCTGGGGAGACGGGCCAGGGGTCGGCAAGGTCGTGCTCACGATGCTGAGGGGTGGGCGGCGCACCGGTGTGACTGGGTACTGCTGGGGTCTGAGCCGCGGCATCGCACCACACCGGCGGCAGGCGGGCGGAGGCTGGTCGTGGTCGAGGCAAGACGTTGAATTTGGCCGGCATCCTGGACCTCACCGGCGCCGCCGACATCGCCACCGCGCTGCGGCACCATGCCCAACGACCTCGACCGCTGCAGACCTTCAAGACCTGCTGATCAACAACCCTTGCCGGGGACCTGCTGTTGGGGCCGAAGCCGAAATCTGTAGATCGGAATCGATATGTCATATCGATTGGCTCGTAGCCGGTCTCGAGGCTGCGGGTCAATCGATATGTCATATCGATTCCGATCTACAGATTTCGAGCTCGACCCCGGCCCCGCACCCGTCGTGCTACCAACTGCCCCGCACCCGTCGTGCTACCAACTGCCTCGCACCCGTCGTGCTACCAACTGAACGTCGCTTGCAATCTGTCGGACCGACGCCTGCTGATCAACGACTTTCCCGGAGCCCTGGGAGACGGGCGATCTCCTGGTGAAGCGCGGCGGCATACCGGTGATCGGCAACTTCTCCCCACCGGGGAA
>JAWWPC010000015.1:0-20931 GCA_033851055.1 Kribbellaceae bacterium
CGCGATGATGAGCGAGGCTTGATCGCCTGGCTGGCCAGCGGAACGCCGCGACTGATGCCGGCCCCGGCGGACGGCCGAACTCTGCGGGAAGTTCCTCTCGATCAGCGATTCACCTGCGAACGCGTGCAGGCACGCGTGGCGTGGCGTGGGCCCGGCGTGTTGTTCATGGCGCCGACGGGCATGCCTTGGTCGGTCTGGCTCTTCTGGGACGAGGAAGGCGCCTTCGCCTGCTGGTACGTCAATCTCGAACTACCGCACCGACGGGACGAGACGTCCACCTGGACCGGTGACCACGAACTCGATGTGGTGATCGAGCCGGACGGCACGCTGCAGTTGAAGGATGAGGACGACCTCGAGGCGGCCGTGGCAGCGGGCTTGTTCACGCCTGTGCAGGCTGAGCAGATCCACCAGAACGCCAAGCTGGCGGGTGAGTCCTTCGCAAACGGGGACTGGCCGTTCGCGCCGGACTGGAAGTCCTGGCGGCCCGACTCGTCCTGGCCGCTGCCAGAACTGCCTGTCGACTCACGGTAGCGGTCGGGGTGCTACTTCGTCGCGGATTCTTACAGTCTGCTTACCTGCGTCGGGTGTCCAGGTTCGTCCCGGTCCACTAGCCTGAGCCGGGTTCTGTCGGCGTAGTGGAGGTTCCCGTGAAGCGGTTTGTCGTACCGCCTAGCTGGCCCACGCCCCCGGGCCGTCACTGGCTGCCGCCCAGGACGTGGCGCCCGGACGCGTCCTGGCCGCCGGCTCCGGCGGACTGGAAGTTCTGGGTTGACGGCAAGGGCAAGCCCGTGACCGGGCCCGTCGGTCTGTACGGCGCGCCGTCGCGGCGCAAGGTGGTCGCCGGAATGAGTGGCGCCGTGCTCTTCATCGCGGTGAACTTCTGGGCCTTGACGGCGGTCGGTCTGTTCGACGGTCACCAGTCGAGCCCGCAGGCCTTTCCGGTGGTCGACGAGAGCCCGAGTCCATCGGCCACCCCGACCGCTGTGAAGAGTTCCACTCCGCTGCCCACGCCGGCGCTGGTGAAGAAGCCGACTGCCCTGCCGACGGTGACGCCGACGAAGCCGCGCACCACCCAAAAGCCGAGCTCCACCGAGCGAAGCGAACCGACGCCGGAAAAGACCAAGACGACCAAGACGAAGCCGGTTCGGTCGAAGCCCACGGCGACCCAGACGCTAACGCAGGAACAGATCCTCGCCGCCTACTGCCGTCAGCGGGGCTTGGATCCAAGTTGGTGCGACCCGTCCAACTGGCGTACGCCGTAGCCCGGCAACCACCGCTGACCCGCCCGCCGTACGATTCTGCGGCAGCCTGACCGGCGGGGTGCGACGCGCATCCACACCATGAGTGCCGGCAGGCCATTCGGAGGCGCCATGCTGCAGGGTGTAAATGTTGGGCTCAGGGCCCGCCACAATGATGACGTGGCAGTGCTGCAATCTGAGCTTTACGACGATGTGGCCACACGCTCCAGGGCTGACTCCCGACCATGGCGACCAATCCCGCCGGACTCGACCGCATCGCCGTACTACCCTGCCGATCCCGTCAGTCACGTTGCGCCGTTCTCAGTCGTGGAACTCGCCTCGCGGGAACTAGCCGGCGAGGCGCTGCTCTGGGGAATCGACAGCCACAATCGCCTGGCACACATCGGGATCGCTCTGCGCCCAAGTTTCCGCGGCCGTGGGTTCAGTACCGACGTCATCGAGGTCCTCTGCCGCTATGGCTTCGCCACCCTCGGCCTCCACCGGCTGCAATTAGAGACACTGGCCGACAATGAGCCGATGATCCGCGCAGCGGTCCGCAGCGGCTTCATCGTTGAAGGAACCCTGCGCCGCTCGGCGTGGACCACCGGAGTCTTCTCGGACGAGGTCATCCTGGGGTTGCTGGTTGACGACTGGCAACCGACCACTTGACAGGGGCCGCTGATCTGGGGTGCTGGTGGCCAATCCGTCGATCTAAGCGGAGATGCGAGAGCAGCTCATTGGTTGGTGGCTGCCTGGCGCGCTGCCGCGAATGGGACACGGTCAAAGATGATCCGCAGGTGGCGGATCTTGCCGTCGGTGACAGTTAGACACTCCGCGCCTGGTCCGTCTTTCACCGGAATGGTCTCGGTGTCATACATCAGGACCGCGACCTGCTCGTCGCCGAACGCGGCGAACAGAACCGAGTGAGTGACGAGCTGTGAGAACGGGCCCATGAATTCTCGAAAGGCCTTCGCGCCGACCACCGGTCCCGCTGGCGCCTGGCACACGATGTCCTCGGCAACATAGGTCATGGCCAGTTCGAAGTCGTGGCTGGTCCAAGCCCGGTGGTAGGCAAGCGCCGTCTGTAGCGCCGCACTCTGGCTCTCGGTCATGCTGGTTCCTCCTGCGGTGTGGTCGTCGTTGTTATGACACATCCGTGCGGCTGATCGGAACGGTGGTGTCCCAGGTTCTGGCTAAGGCAGGATGTATCGGTGAACCGATCCGCGCTTGATGCTGCGAGGACAGGAGACGAGCAGGCGTTTCGTGAGCTCACTGCGCCGCACGTTCGCGGACTGCACGTGCATTGCTATCGCATGCTCGGCTCGGTGACCGACGCCGAGGACATTTTGCAAGAGGTCTTGATCGCAGCGTGGCGTGGTCTGGACGGCTTCGCGGGTCGATCCTCGGTGCGGACCTGGCTTTATCGGATAGCGACCAATCGTTGTCTGAACGCCATTCGGGACGGAAAACGTCGCAAACCGCCGGAGCCGATCCCGCCCTTCGATCCGCCCGAACCAACACGTCGCGGCGAGCTCACCTGGCTGCAGCCGTACGCGGACAGTTGGTTGGAGGAGTCCGGAAGCAGTGAGCACGACCCGGCCGCGCGGTACCGGAGTCGCGAAGCAATCGAGCTGGCCTTCGTCTCCGCTCTGCAGCGGCTTCCACCGCGGCAGACCGCCGCGCTCCTTTTGTGCGACGTGCTGGGATATTCAACTGCGGAGGCGGCGGACTTGCTGGACACAACTGCGACCGCGGCGAAGGGCATCCTTCAACGCGCGCGGGCGTCGGTCGACGGATCGCGGCCACCAGACGGTCACTCTGCCGCTTCTGCCGGAGAACGATCCGCTGGAGACCAAGCGCTTGCTCGACGTTTCGCTGATGCCCTGATGGCGGATGACATCGACGCTGTCGTCGCGCTGCTGAGCGACGACGCTTGGTTGGCTATGCCGCCGGCACCGCACCAGTACCACGGCCCAAGGGCGATCGCGTCCTTCTTCCGCGCCAGCGCCCGTTGGAGGGATGCGGGGGCGCTTCGGCTGATCGCGACTCGGGCCAACAACCAGCCCGCCTTCGGTATGTACCTCGCCGGGCCTGGCTCGGCCGTCGCGTACCCAACGGGCATGCTCGTGCTGACCATTCGTGGCAACCAGGTCACCGCCATCACGCGCTTCCTCGATCAACGACTACCCGGCACCTTCGGACTACCCGCCCTGGTCCCTCGACAGGAGTGAGCTCTGTTCGCAGGTTCGCCGGCATTCGCTCGGTGGCCGACGCTGGGTGACGTCCCACAAGTTCCGGGCACCACTAGTGGCCAGTCGCCATCGCCATTTCCCCGTCCTCGGCGGCAGCCACATCGGTGTCGAAGGGGAGTCGCAGTCAGACCCATCCCCGTACCCATGAATGAGAGCATATGGTCATGATTCCGGCGGAAACGAGATCGTGGCGGCTATCACCGCTGGATCTGCTGAGAAGCTCCGTCTCGCGGAAGGCGAGAATGTAGTCGTGCTGATCAAGGCGACAAAGGTGATGATCGGCCGGGCGTAGGGCTGGAGGCGTCGGCCGGGTCGGCTTGGCTGTATACCTCGAGGTCTGTGGCCTTGGTGGACAGCCAGACCTGATCGCCTGAGCTGAGGTTGAGCTCGGCAACGGCCGCAGGCGTGACGTCGACCAGTGCCGAGGGGCGGCCCTGGAGGTCGAGGCGGACCCGATCGGTGAGCAAGGTGAGACCGACGATCCTGGCGGGCCAGGTGTTCCGCGCGCTCGAGGCGTCTGGCTGATGGAGGCTGACCACGACTGCGGACGGGCGGAGGGCGACCAGAACCTCGCCGCGCTGGTGGTGGTCGGGGACGACGAAAGAGCCGCCCCCGTTGAGGGCGACCTGCGCGCCGTCGGCCTTGCCGGCATAAAGGTTGAGTCCGACGAGTTTGGCGACGTACTCGGTCGCTGGTCGGCGGGCGATCTGGGCCGGTGTGCCTTCCTGCACGATTTGGCCGTGTTCGAGGACCAGTAGCCGGTCGGCGAGGACGAGAGCTTCCAACGGGTCGTGGGTGACTAGCAGGCATGGTCCTGCAAAGCTCGACAGGTGACGCTTGAGCTCGGTCTGGACATCGAGTCGGGTGCGCGCGTCGAGTGCGGAGAGTGGCTCGTCGAGGAGCAGGAGGGCGGGATTGCCCGCGAGGGCTCGGGCAAGGGCAACGCGTTGGGCCTGCCCGCCGGACAGGTCGCCGGGTCGGCGCCCGGCGAATTCGGTCAGGCCCAGCCGGGCGAGCCAATGGGTGGCGGTCGCCCGTGCCTCGTGTCGACTCAGTCCCCGCGCCCGGGGGGAGAACGCCACGTTGTCGAGCACTGTGAGGTGCGGGAAGAGTCGGTAGTCCTGGAAGACGAACCCGACCGGACGCTCCGCTGCCTCCAGGAAGGTGCCGCTATCGGAGTCGTCGACAACGTTGCCATCGAGCAGAACGCGACCTGAGGAGACCGGTGTCAGTCCCGCTATTGCGCTCAAGAGCGTGGACTTGCCGGCACCGTTGGGTCCAAGCACCCCGAGCACCTCGCCCGGCGCCGCAGTCAGGGCGACTCGCAGCGTGAAGTCGCCGCGGGTTACCTCAGCGTCCGCGACGAGCCCTGCATATGCCCCGGCCATCACTGGGCCGTGCCGCCGCTCAGCCACTTGTCTCGGAGGGTCACCAGCACCACCACGGATACGAGCAGCAGCACCAGGCTGAGCAGGATGGCAGCGTCCGGATCGGTCTCCAGCGCGTAGTACACAGCAATCGGCATCGTCTGCGTCCGTCCGGGAAAACTGCCGGCGAAGGTGATCGTGGCGCCGAACTCGCCCAGGGCCCGCGCCCAGCAGAGAACCGCCCCCGCGCCCAGCGATGGGGCGACCAACGGGACGGTGATCCGGCGGAACACGGTCATGCGCTTCGCGCCCAGGGTTGCGGCTGCCTCCTCGAACCCCCGGTCTGCGGACCGTAGCGCTCCCTCGACGGTGACGACGAGGAACGGCATGGCGACGAAGGTCTCGGCCATGATGACCGCAGTCGGGCTGAACGGGATGGTGATGCCGAACCACTGGTCCAGATACCGGCCGAGGAACCCGTTGCGGCCGAACGCCAGCAGCAGCGCGACACCACCCACGACGGGCGGTAGGACCAGCGGCAGGGTCACCAAGGCCCGCAGCAGCCGCAGCCCCGGGAAGTCTGCCCGGGCCAGCACCCAGGCCAGCGGCACCCCGATCACCAGCGAGATCGCGGTGGCGACCGTCGAGGTCCACATGGACAGCTGTAGCGCCTGAGCGGCGTCCGAGCCGCGCAGGATCGACCAGGCGTGCCCCCACGGGGCTCGGAAGACCAGTCCCGCCAGCGGCACGACAAGGAACGCGACCGCCACGAGGGCAGGCGCGAGCAGCGGGGCGGGCACAGACCGTGACCCGCCACCGCGCAAGGCCCGCCGCTCACGCTCCCGCGGGCTCAGTTTCGAGGGCGTGGCGAGCGGAGTCAGGGTCGGCTCCACGGCTGCATGGTCAGGGCTTCTGGAAGCCGGCCGCTGTCAGGACGCTCCCACCGGTCGGCGACAGCACGTAGTCCACGAACGCGGAGGCCGCCTTGGCGTTAGCGCTCTTGGTCAGCGCAGCAATGGGGTAGTTGGTGGAGGCGTTGACGTCGGCAGGGATCTCCACACCCTTGACCTCGGCGCCGGCCGCGAGGACGTCGGTCACGTAGACGACACCGGCGTCGACCTCGCCGAGTTGCACCTTGCTCAGCACGGCCTTCACGTCAGGTTCGAGTGTGACGGGCTTGACCGTGATCTTGGCGTTGGTGAAGACCTTCGCCGCGGTCGCGCCACACGGAACCTGTGGCTGGCACAGGGCGGTCTTGACTGAGGGGCTCGCCAGGGAGTTCGGGCCCGTGACCTTGCCCGGGTTCGACGGGGGCACGGCGATCTCCATGACGTTCTTGGCGAAGACCTTCGGGGCGGTGGCGGCAGCGGCGACCTGGTCCATGTTCTTGGTGCTGGCCGAGGCGAACACGTCGGCAGGGGCGCCGGACGTGATCTGGGCCGCGAGGGCAGAGCTGGCGGCGAAGCTGAAGGTGACTTTAACCCCCGGGTGGGCCGCCTCGAACTGCTTGCCGAGGTCGGTGAATGAATCCTTCAGCGACGCAGCGGCGAACACTGTGAGGTCCCCGGACAGCGAGGGCGAGGCCGAGGCGGAATGGGAAGTGCTGGCGGTGCCGGTGGAGCCTGAGTCCGACCCACCGGATCCGCAGCCGGCGAGGCCGACGCCGACGAGACCAGTGATCAGAGTGACGACGAAACGACGCATGGCGACTCCTCAGTCAGATCTGCTGTCGTTAACGAACCCGTGGGATTTCCACGAACACACTCGTTGCCTTGACAGCCGCGACCGCCAGCACGCCCGGTTCCAGGCCGAGTTCGTCGGCGGCCTCGCAGCTCATCAGGGAGACAAACCGGTGCGGTCCGGCCTGGATCTCCACCTGGGCCATCACCGTGTCCCGCACGACACGAGTTACGAGGCCGCTGAAGCGGTTTCGGACCGACTCAGCGGAGATGTCGCGGGTCTGGAGGCGTGCTGCATCCTGAGCAAGCTCCTCGGCGAACCTGGCCAGCATCGCGCCATCAATCGCCTGTCGCCCTGAGTCGTCGGTGGTTGTCTCGATCCGCCCACCGTCAGCCCAGCGGCGCACCGTGTCGTCGCTCACCCCGAGCAGGTCGGCGGCTTCTTTGATGCGGAACATTGGCACAAGGGGACTCTAGCCGTAGATTCGGGCTACTGGTACGTGTTCGAACGCATTTCCGCCACATCGACGCCAGAACGGGAGCAATCGCGTATTCACTGGCCGGACTGTCCGCCGTCCATAAACCAGGTCGCTGGGACGCGCTATTGCTCCGAGGTCGGATGCCGAACGAGGTGATCGGTCATGTTTGAGATTGCGTCAGAGGTCCTGCGCTGGCACCGCAGCAACGAGACGGGCGTGGTGGCACGCGTCGTGAGCGTCAACGGGCTGGCCACCCGATGGCCCGCTCAGGCGGCCGTGCATGGGCGCGGCGGACCGGCCCGCACGGCCCGCCGCTCGTGGGTTGGGATCGGTGATCAAAACGCGTGCGCCAATCGCCCTCTCCAGCTCGTCTCGGACCGCGACGGAGTGGCCCGTGGACCGGACCTGGCGCTCCGCGAGGACGACGAACCGCGCCCGGATGTCGGCGGCTTCCCGCGTGCCCGCGGGGGACACTGTCGACATGAGCTTCGGAAGCCACCTCCGCGAGTACCGCGAACATCGCGGGTGGTCCCTGGCCGACCTGAGCATCGCCACCCACTACAACCGTGGCCACCTGAGCAACATCGAGAACGACAGGAAGGCCCCGACCGCCGATCTCGCCCGACTGTGCGACGAGGCACTACGGGCGCGCGGTGAGCTGATTGCTGAGGCCAAACGTGCCACCACTGCCCGCCTCGATCGGCTCCCCTGGCAGACGGCGGAACTCGTCAGCCGGATGCGCGCATCCGACACCACGCCCGGCACTCTCGACACCCTCAACGCAACGGTGCTTGAACTGTGCTGCCAGTACGCATACTGCGACGCCCTGGAGCTACGCCAGGAGGCGCACGAGTGGCTACGGCATGTCGGCGAGTTGCTCCGCCGCCCCGTCGGCCTGAAGGCCCACCAAGAGCTGCTACTCGCGGGCGGCTGGCTCGCCCTCCTCACCGGCTGCGTCGAGTACGACCTAGGGATGCGCGCCGGCGCCGAGTCCACCCGCGTGGCCGCGATGCAACTAGGCGCCGAGGCAGGCCACCCCGCGATCGTCGGCTGGGCACATGAGATGTCCGCATGGTTCGCCCTGACACAGGGCCGCCTCCGGAACGTCATCGACGCCGCGCAAGCCGGACAGCTAGCGGCCCCGGCGGACAGCGTCCGGGTGCAGCTCATCGCCCAGGAGGCGAAGGCGCGGGCGCGCCTCGGCGAGAAGGGCCTAGCGCCTCTACTGGAATCTGGCCGCGAGGTCCTTCACCACCTGCCGTACCCGGACCGCCCGGACAACCACTTCCAAGTAGACCCCGCCAAGTGGGATTACTACGCGATGGATGTTCACCGGCTCGCCGGAGACGACGACCTCACCCGGCGGTACGCCGCTACGGTGATCGCCGACAGCCTCGCACCTGACGGCCAAGAGCTGGCGCCTATGCGGATCGCTGAGTCCCGTCTGAGCCTCGCTATCGTTGCCGCCCGCGAAGGCGACCTAGAGCAGGCTGTGACCCTCGGCATGGCGGGACTGCACGGAGCACGGCAGAGCAAGCCACATTTGATAATGGTGGCTGCCGAGCTGGAGCAGGAACTACGCGAGCGCTTCGCCGGAGAAGCCCTCGCCGAGGACTTCCGCGAAGCCGTCCGCGCCGTCTGACGGCGGGCGCAAGAGCGCCACGACGACCCGCCGCAGGCTGATTAACCGGGCGGCGGAAGGTGAACAGTCGCTTGTCCGGCATCTCCGACGGCACGCTGGCCGTAAAGCCATCGGCCCTCGCCGATCTTCCGGGTCACCATGGCCGCCAGCCGATCCTTGTTCGCGGTCATCAGACGGCCCCACGTTCGCGATCACCTGGCCGCGCTGGAGAGCCGGAGTCGCTGCCAGAGCGCTGAACGTCACTGCCGGTTCAGTGGTGGACTGACTTCAGGCTAGAAAGTCCATGGTCCGGGCCGTTCCGGAGGCGAGCGCGGCTTGGTAGACAGACCAGGCCAGCGCGAGATCCTGCCAGGGCAAGCCGACCGGTGCATAGACAGTGGCTTGCTCCGCCGATTCGCGACCCGGTAGAGCACCGCTCAGTACCTGGCTGAAGGTGGCATGCACTGTTTCTGGGCCGAGACCGGCGTTGCCGATCGCTCCCATCGAAACTGCGAGCCCAACGTCGTCAACGACAGTCCGCGCGGCGAGTAAGAGGTCTGCCGAGAGTTCGATCTTGCCCGGTTCATCGGCACCCAGCGTGGTTAGGTGCAGCCCGGGCCGGACGTCGCCGACATCAAGCAACGGAGTTCGCGACCACGTGGCGAGCACCACGATCTCTCCACGATCGGCAGCCTCTTGGGGGCTTTCTACTGTATTCGTTGAGATACCGAGGTCTTGGGCGAACCCACTGGCGCGCGTGGTGTCGATGTCGTGGACGGTGAGGCTGGTGAGCGGACGAAGCGCAGCCAGCCCTCGTAGAACCATCGCGGCCTGCGCACCAGCGCCGATCACGCTGACCGACCTCGCGTCCGCAACAGCCAGAACGTCGGTGGCCAACGCCGCGGCGAGGCCGGTTCGCCAAGCTGTGATGCTGGCGGAATCCAGCACCGCCAACAGGCCGCCGTCGGCCAGGTCGTGCAAGCAGACGAGACCCCGCAGCGCAGGCGAAGCATCGGGGAACTTGGCATTGACCTTCACCGTGTACGCCGGAACACCCGGGATCAGGCCAGGGAGCAGAGCGGTCGCCGTACCGGGACCTGGAAGGACCGTGCGGACCCGCAGCGGCTGGATCTCGGTGGCCTCGGTGAACCCGCGACGCAGGATCCCCAGAACGCTCGGGACATCAAGCAGTGCGGTGATCTCGGACCGGCTCAGCAGCAGGGCCGCCATCAAGCGAGTAGGAAGTCGAGGTCGGTCTCGACCGTGACCGTGTCCATCTGCGCCTTCTGCATTCTCACGCGCCTATCGTCGTACGCCGGTGTCCAGGACACCAGCGCGTCCCCGGATCGGCAGTTCCAAGTCTGTGAGGCGAATTCTTCCGCGTCGCCACGCGTCAACCCACATCGAGTAGCCAGCGGCGATGTCTGTCCCGGTGTGGTGTACCGCGTACCGGTGGAGTGACCTAGCCCCACGTCCCCCGTCCCAGCGCCCGCACTCTGGCCCTCCCGGCTGGTCGGCGGGCGCGACGTCCAGGGTGCCAGCCCGGGTGTCGAAATCGCGCTGCCGGTAGCCGTTACGGGAGTCGGTCCGCTCGGGGCTGGGCAGGCCGTAGGGTGCGCCGCAGATCGCGTCGGCCTCGGCGGACATGAGCGCCTGGATGAACGTCGTGAGCATGTCGCGCGGCAGGTCCGGCGACGCGGCCGCCATGGTCGTGCAGGAACTCAGCCGGGTCGATACTGGTGTTCGCGGTCATCGCGTTGTTCTCCTTCAGAAGTCTGTGGAAGGTCTTCCAAAGGATCACGTGATGACCGCTTCTCGCGGATGCACAGCGGCTCCAGCGGTGCCTAGACCTCGCCGCCCTCGGCGACCAGCCCGCACGCCAACGCCCCTCACCCGGTCCTTGTGAGGGGCGTTTCGCGTTGCAGGCTTGGAAGACGGGCCGTGCGCGGGCGTGGGGACCGGCACGCACGGCCCGCCGCTCATGGGTTGGGATCGCTGAGCAGAACGGGTGCGCCGATCGCTCTCTCTAGCTCGTCTCGGACCGCGATGGGTGGCCCGCAAGATGCAAGATGCAAGAGGCTGGGCACCGCCACCGCCGACGCCTTGTCATCGAGCATGGCTTCGACTAGCGCGCTGAGGGCCTCCGGCGAACGCTCGGTCCGCTCCGTGAAGATCTTCCCGAGCCGGTAGCCCTCGCGCTCCGCGAAGACGACGAACCGCGCCCGGATGTCGGCGGCTTCCCGCGTGGTCATGAACAGGTGCTCGCGGAAGTAGCAATGCAGGAGCGGCCGCGCCCCCCGAATCTGTCCCCGTTGCTGCCATGTGACTAGCTTCGATCTGAACGGTCACTCTGCGGAGGGGCCATACTGGGGGCCAACGGGCGGGAATCGGTTGCTGAGGCGAGAGGCGCAGGATCCAGCATGGATACCGGGGCCGGTCAACTGATCTCTCAGTTACGCACTGAGCGCGAGATCAGCCAAGCCCAGCTAGCCCAGCTCCTGGCCGGCGCATCCGGCAACCCCGCCGTCACTCGGCACGAGGTGAGCCGGTGGGAGCAGAGTCGCCGTCGACCGCGGCGGTACTGGCTGCAATGGCTCGCCGTCGTCTTCGGGATGAGTCTGACCGACCTGGAGGACCTCGCGCGGCTGGCTTCCCCCACGGCCGACACCGACGAAGCCGAGGCCTTCGAGCTGCGGCAGAGGGTCGCGGCAAGCGACGTCGGACGGCAGACCTTGCAACAGTTGGAGACGGCCGTAGACGACCTAGCAATCTCCTACCCGACATCCCCGTCTGACCTTCTCCTACTCCGCGTCCGTCGCCACCTCGGCTACGTGGGCCAGCTCCTTGACGCCCGCAAGACGCTTGCCGAGCACCGCCGCCTCTTGGTGACGGGGAGCTGGCTGTCGTTGCTTGCGGCAACTTGCTCGATCGACATGGCCCAGCGGCTGCCAGCCGCCGCACGGCTCCGAACGGCAATGCAACTGGCCGAGCATGGCGAGCATCCGGAGTTGTCCGGGTGGTGTCTTGAGACCGAGGCTTGGCAGGCCGTCACGGATGGCGAGTACCGCCGCGCGATCAAGCTGAGCCAGGCCGCACAGGCCATCGCGCCGCACGATAGCTCGGCATTCATTCAGGCCACCGCGCAGGAGGGCAGGGCTCACGCCCGGCTAGGACACAACCGCGAAACTCTGAAAGTGCTCGCCCGCGTTGAGCACCTCGTCGCGCCGCTGCCGGTCCCGGACCAGCCGGAGCATCACTACAAGTACGATCCGGGCAAATCCAGTGCGTACGTCGCGACGACGTTGTCTTGGCTCGGCGACCCCGGCGCGGAGTCGATCGCGCGTCAGGTCCTCAAGCAGCTCGAGTCGCCGGAGTACGGGACTCCTCGCCCTCGGCGTGCCGCGACCGCGCGGCTAGACCTGTCCCTCGCGCTCCTGGCCAGTAGCAAGCCGGATGAGGCCAGCGCCGTCACCATGGATGCGCTCACCTCCGGCCGCCTCGTCCCGTCTAACTTCTGGCGTGCCAGGGAGGTCATCAAGGCCATCGACGCGCACGGCGTACCCGAGGCCGTCGAGCTGCGCGACGCCTACGAGTCCCTCAAGACGTAAACACGAAGTGGCCCGTCGGTCAGCGGCACAATCAGGCGACCGTGGTACGGCGACCGGGAAGTTGCCGGCCGAGATCACCGCGACGGCACCGACCGGGCAGCGGAAGGTGAACAGGTGGCGATCTCTTGGGTCACGGTCCTCTCGATCGGGCTTGGGTGCTGTCAAGCCTCCGGCACCGGCCCCGACCTTGCCAAGAACCCGCTGGCCGGAGGGGTTGCTGCGGCCTCTCGGGGCCACTCATGTGACTATGCAGCGTGAACGGCGTACGGCTGACCGATGAAGAGATCGAGGCGATGACGCCTGAAGCGCGGCATGAACTGATCCTGCGGCTGGCACCGCCTCCCCCGGACATGATGCCGACCGCGCGGATGATCGAACGGATCATGCGCTGGCGACTGGCCCTGATGCTGGCGAGTGTGACCGTGCTGATCCCGTGGACGGTCTACCTGGCGATCACGCTGCCGGACCGCTACGTCGCACGCAACTGGGTAGGTACCTGGGTCGGTTTCGACATCATGCTGGTGGCCATGCTCGCGGCGACGATGGTGTTCGGTTGGCGCCGGCGCCAACTGCTCTTCCCGACCGCGTTCGCCTCCGGGGTACTGCTCGTCTGCGACGCCTGGTTCGACGTGCTCACCAGCCAGCCCGGCGCCGACTTCGTGCAGGCGCTGGGCAGTGCTCTCCTGCTGGAACTGCCGCTGGCTTTCGTGCTGATCGCCGGTCCGCTCCGGCTGATGCGGTACGTCGCGATCCGGCACGGCCTGGTCGAGGCGGGCACCCGGGTATGGCGGATGCCGATCCCGATGCCCGAGCTCTGGCCGGAGCGTTCCGTGCCGCCGGGTTGATCTTGTGATCTTGTTCACAAGCGGTTGGTCGCCGGGCGGCCGGGACCACTTCGGGGCCTGCGCCCTAGGTAGAATTCCCGTTTGTACAGCGACCATGTCGGTGCGACCGGGGAGGTTCGTACGATGACGAAGCGCAAGCCGCCTGGGATGAAGACCGAGGACTGGGTCGAGGCGCAGATCCAGGAAGCCCAGAAGCAGGGCGAGTTCGACAACCTGCCGGGCGCCGGAAAGCCGATTCCCCGCCTCGCTGATCCGCCTGACGCGGACTGGTGGGTGAAGGACTTCATCCGCCGCGAGAAGATCGACGCCGACGCGTTGTTGCCCCCGGCTCTGCTGCTGCGCAAGGAGAAGGAGCGGCTGCGGGAGACGGTCCGCAAGCTGCGTACCGAGCGCGACGTGCGGGACCACATCGCGGAACTGAACAAGCGGATCATGGACTGCCTGCGCGACTCGACCGGCCCCGTGATTCCGGTCGGCCGGGTGGATCCCGACGAGGTCGTTCGACAATGGGCGATGGATCGCCCCGCGTCTGCTGCTCCGGTGCCAACCGAGCCCGTGGTTGAGCCGGTCGCCAGCCCGGTCAAGAAGACGTCTTGGTGGCAACGGCTTTTCAGCTAGCGACGAGCATCCAGGCCGTCAGCTAGAGATGAGCAGCCTGGCCGCGCTTTCGATGGTGGACTCGCTCAGCAGGACCTCACGGGCGGCATCGCCGAGCGGTACGAACGAGTCCTCGCTGGTCACACGAGCCATTCGCCCGCTGAAGCCGGCGTCGAGCAGGGCAGCCAGCACCCCTTCGGAGACGCCGCCGGAGCGCCGGGTCTCGTCGACCACCAGGACCCGTCCGGTGGCCGTTGCCTCGCGCAACAGATCTTCGATCGGCAGCGGCGCCAGCCAGCGTAGGTCGAGCACCCGGACGCCCTGCAGCCGGGCCGCCACTCGCAGGCTCATCGGCAGACCGTTGCCGAAAGTGACGAGAGTGAGTTCGCGCCCAGCCCCGTACGTCCGGCCGCGCCCGATCGGCACGTACGACGTACCGTTCGGAGCCTGGCCTGTGCTCATCGGATACGGGGCGAGCCAGCGGCCGTCGCCGTCGGCGTACAGGTCGCGGCGGTGGTAGAGCGCGATCGGCTCGAGGAATACGCAGACCGTGCCATCGGCGCGGGCGGCTGCCGCGCAGGTGTGGAGCATCGCCGCGGCGTCGTCCGGACGCGAGGGTGAGGCGATCACGATACCGGGGATGTCGCGCAGCACGCCGATCGCGTCGTCGTTGTGGAAGTGGCCGCCGAAGCCTTTCTGGTAGCCGTACCCGGCGATCCGGAGCACCATCGGGTTGCGGTACTGGCCCTGCGAGAAGAACTTCAGCGACGCCGCCTCGCCGCGGAGTTGGTCCTCGGCGTTGTGCAGATAGGCGAGGTACTGGATCTCCGGGATCGGCAGCAGTCCGGAGACACCGGCGCCGAGCGCCAGGCCGAGGATCGACTGCTCATCCAGCAACGTGTCGAAGACCCTCGCCGGCCCGGCTGCCTTCTGCAGGCCGCGGGTCACGCCGTACACGCCCCCCTTGCGGGCGACGTCCTCCCCGAACAGAATCGCCTCCGGGTACGACGCGAGCACGTCGGCGAGAGCTCGGTTGATCGACTCGCCGAGTGTCAGCGGTCCGCTCTCATCCGGCTCGGCGTGATGCCCGGGCAGCGCTTTGCCCACCACCGCGGGGTCGGGGTAGCGCAGGGGCGCCGCGACCGCTTCCGCCGACTCGAGCTGGGGCAGCCCGGCGACCTCGCGGGCGATTCGCATCACCTCCGCGCGCTTGTCCTCGTACTGCGCGACCACCTCGTCCGCCGTACTGCCGGAGCCGAGCAGCAGGCGAGCGGTGCCGAGCAACGGGTCGCGCTCCTCGTCCGCGGCGACCTCCGCCGGACTCCGGTACGCCGTCTCGACGTCGGATCCGGCATGACCCATCAGCCGGACCGTGCGCAACCGGAGAAAGGCCGGCCGGTGGTTCCGGCGGACGAAGGTCGCGGCTTCGGTTGCCATCGTCAACGTCGCCGCCAGATCGGTGCCGTCGGCATCGAAATACCGCAGCCCCGGCCGTTGTCCGTAAGCCTGCTTGATCCAGCCGTCCGGCGTACGCACGCTGATGCCGATCCCGTTGTCCTCGCAGACCAGCAGCAACGGCATCGGCAACCCCTGGTACGACGCATGCAACGCGGCGTTGATCGCACCCGCAGCCGTCGAGTGGTTCGCCGAGGCATCGCCGAAGCTCGCGATCGTGATGGCATCGGCCGGCCACAGGGACCGGACGCCCAGCTTCGACGCGCGAGCGATCGAGAGGGCGACGCCCAGCGCCCGCGGCAGGTGCGACGCGATCGTGGAGGTCTGCGGGATGATCGCCAACTCGCGCCGGCCGAAAACCTTGTGCCGGCCGCCGGCGATCGGTTCGGTGGTGGCCGCGGCGACGCCGAGCAGGATGTCGCGGATCGGGTCCTGACCAGCGCACTGTGCCGCGCGGGCGATATAGAAGGCGCCGGATCGGTAATGCAGCAAGGCTGGATCCGTCGGGCGGAGTGCCGCGGCGACGGCGGCATTGCCCTCGTGCCCGGCCGAGCCGATCGTGTAGAAGCCATGCCCCTGTGACTGTAACCACCGGGCGGCCAGATCGGCATGCCGGCTGCCCAGTTGCGCGTCGTACAGGCGCTGGAGGTCTGGCTGGGACAAGTCGCACGGCGCCGGAGTGAGGGCGTGAACGCGTTGGGCGAACAGTTCATCGATCTGCATCACGATCGGCGGCCGCAGTCGGAGCCGTCGCCGCCCGGTTCGGCGCCTACCGGCCGGTCGGCGCTCCTCCGCCCTGCCTGCCTCCTCGCCATGCGTGGCAGGGTACGCCGCAACTGTCGAGCCCTGAACGAGCGGGTTGGCCTACGTAGTGGTGTGTCTAGTGTCGCGTGACACTAGGCGGCGCGAAGAGCAGAACAGTCGAGGCGAGATCGCCGCCCCAGTCGATCGGAGCGGTCCCGGTCTCGCGCCAGCCTGCGCGGCGGTAGAGCTTGATCGCCGCGTGACAGTTGTCGGCGACCTGCAAGGACAGGTCGAGGCCGCGCCCGGCGGCGACCGTGACGCAGTGATCCAGCATTCTGCGGCCGAGTCCCGCGCCCGTCTCCTTCGGGTCGACGAACAGACGCTCGACCAGAACCTCGCCCGGCCCCGAGAAGGTGAGGGCGACGTGCCCGACCACCCTGTCGTCCGCGGTTGCCACCCAGAAACCCAGAGCGTCCGGCGGGGTGAGCCAGGCATCGGGATCGGCCGGCCAGTTCACCGGATACCCGGCGGTCTCGTGGACCGGCCGGAGAAAGGCGACGCACGCCTCGACATCGGCATCAGTACGAGCACGGATCGCAGTTGTCGACACCATGACACCCTCTCACCCGAGTCCTGAGAGCCGACGGCGCGCCTCCGAGCCGGTCAATACCGAAACCGGCGGCTCACCGCCGAAAACGGTTCAGCCGACCGCGTGGAAACCGATCGCGGTCCCCGTCCGTTGTACAGCTATCGGCACGGCCCGCGCACCGCGGTGGTCGGTTTGGCGCTGGCCGACCGGGGTACCACCAACAAGGTTCCTTCGATCTGACTGAGGCTCGGCGAATGCAGTTCTCCCCAATCGTCCGGCGTGTGGCTCTCGCGGCTGCCGCTGGGGTAGGCACGGCCGGGATCCTGGCAGGTGTGCTGCTGCTCAGCCCGTTGGCGGCATCGGTACTCCTGACGGTGGTCTTCGTGCTGGTCTGGCCCATCGCTGTCGCTGTCCGCAAAGTCGCCGACGACGCGCCGTACCGCTCGCCCTTCCTCGTTGCCGCCTGTGCGGCCGGAGGGGTGCTGTGTTTGCCCGGCGTGATCCGGCTGCTGACCTGGGGCGCCGGCGGCGTGGTCGTCGCAGCGGCCGCAGCCGGTCTGTTCGTCCTGATCGACCTGGTGGTGCCGTGGGATCGCCTGCATCGCCGTCGGCAGCGTTTGTCGTACGGGGAGATCGTCCAGTTGACCGTGTCAGACCAACTCGAGGACCCGAAGCTGATCGAGTCGCTGCGGTGCCCGCTGAGCATCGAGGAGTTGTGCGGAGTCTGGCACGAGACGACCATGACGCTGGCAGATGGCGCCGACCTCCGCGACCGGCAGGCGGTGGCGGAGGTCCGGCGGATCTGCCTGGACGAGTTCGAGCGGCACAACCCGAACGGCTTCCAACGCTGGATCGAGGCCGGCGCCGCGGGTGACCCCGGGTCCTTCCTACTGCCCAAGTCCGGCGAGTAGCTCCGCGACCACGGTCGCCGCCGCGTACGCCGACCGAGGTTGCCCGGTGACGAGATGTCCGCCCGTGACCACCGACAGTGACCCGCCTGGCTTAAGCTGCGCTGGCCTTCTTCGCGGACGGCTTCTTGGCCGCGGGCTTCTTGGCGGCGGTCTTCTTCGCAGTGGCCTTTTTCGCAGTGGCCTTTTTTGTGGCCGTCTTCTTGGCGGTGGTCTTCTTCTTCGCGGTGGTGCCGCCTTGGCGGCGGGCCTTGGCCGACTCGACGCTGGCCCGCAGGGCCGCGACCAGGTCGTCCGCCGCCGTGGCTTCCGGCTCCTCCTCGGTGAAGACGATCTCCTTGCCCTTGCGCTTGGACTCCACCAGCTTCTTCACTCGCTCGGTGTAGCTGTCCTTGTATTCGCCCGGCCGCCACCTGCCGCTCATCGCCTCGATCAGGTCGACCGCCATCGAGAGCTGCTTGCCGTCGCTCGACTTGGCCGGCAGCGTCCCCAACTCCTTGGCCGGATCGCGGATCTCGTCCGCGAAGTACAGCGTCTGCAGCAGCAGGACCTTGTCGTAAGCGCGGATCGCGGCCAGGTACTCCTTTCCGCGCATCACGAAACTGGCGATACCGGCCCGGTTGGTCTTGGCCAGCGCGTCCCGCAGTAGTGCGTACGAGGAGGCGTTCGCGTCGTCCGAGGGACCCAGGTAGTAGCTCTTCTGGTAGAAGATCGGGTCCACCTCGTCCAGGTCGACGAACTGGGAGATCTCCAGCGAGCGGGACTTCCCGGGCGCGACGCCGGCCAGTTCCTCCTGCTCGACGATGACGTACTCGCCGCCGCCGATGTCGTGGCCCTTGACGATCTTGTCGTAGTCCACCTCCCGGCCGGTCCGTTCGTTCACCCGCTTGTAGCGGATCCGGTCGGAGGTGCCGCGCTGGAACTGGTGGAAGTCCAGCTCGTGCTCCACGGTGGCGCTGAACAACCCGACCGGGACCGAGACCAGCCCGAAGGTGATGTATCCGCTCCAGATCGACCGCGCCATCGCACCCACCATCCTCTCTTCTCCACCGCCACCGCCGTCGCCAGCGTCGCCGTCGCAGCATCTGCAGGCAAAGTCGACTCAAAATCTGTATAGCGCTTCCAATATAAATATCGGAAGCGCTATACAGATCTCAGAAGTTCCCGAGGTCCAAACCGCCAGCCAGGCCGGCGGCGCGGTACCTGTCGTCGATCAGCTCCATCGTGTCGACGGCGCCGTCAGTCCTCAGAGCCGGTTGAAGCGTTTGCGCGCCTCGCGGCTCTCCTTCTGGACGGCCCGGGCGGTCTTGCGGGCGTCGTCGAGTTCGCCGGTGATCCGCCGTACCTCGTCCTGGGCCTTCTCGACCGCCTCTCGGGCTGCCGTCAGTTGTCCGTCGAGGTCGTGCACTGTCGCCTCCGCCGCTTCGGCCGCGGCGATCGCATCGTTCAGTTCGCGCTTTGCCGCGTCGCGCTCGGCCTGTTCGCGCTCCTCCTGCTCGCGTTCCGCCTTCTCCCGGGCAGCGTTGTCCTTCGCCGACCCTTCTTGCTGCCGGGGGGCGGTCTTGGCCCGACGTTCCTCGGCACGTTTGCGGCGTTCGTCGGTCAGCGGGGTGACGTTGGATGGTTCGCCGCTCTCGTCGACCACGCCGAAGCCGACGTGCCGCAGAGCACTACTGATCCGAGCGTCCCGGACCGCTTCACCGACGGCCGGGTCCACCATCGCCGCATCAAGCGTCTCGCGGAGCTTCTGGCCGACGTCCGCACTGATCTTCTGGCCTACGCCCTCGGCCAGGCTATTGGCGGCCTTTGTGAGCTGGTCGAGGAGTTGGTGCCGCCGGGGCGTCAGCTTGCGCAGGCGTTCCCCGTCCAGGTCGGCTGTCGCCTGCCGGAACTCGTCGCCGAGCGCTAGCAGGTCGTCCAGCTCGTCAGGCCGCTCGCGCGCCACCAGATTGGCCAGCCAAGCAGCCACGGTCGGCTTGCGCAGCGCCTTGAGCCGGGTCGAGCCGAGTTGGTCACCGTCGGCCTTCAGTTGCTTGGCCAGCTCGTTGCGGGTGGCAATGAAGTCGGCGGCTGCCGCCGCATAGAGCTGATTCGCCGCTTCCTCGAAGTCCACCATGCTGTACGACGCTACCGTGCGCTTAGGAACTCCTGCAGGCTCCGGACTAGTTCACCGGGCGCTTGTTCGGCGTTGTGGTGGGTGGAGTCGATCCCGTGGCCCGTTGGTCCACGCTTCGTACCAGGTCTCGGGATCCGCGCAGATGATCCGCTCGGCCGGTTTCGCCGGTTTGACCGAGGAAGAACCAGTGCCACCACAGCGAGGCGAACCGCGCGTCACACCGCTCGAGCGCCTCGATCACCGGTACCCCGTCCATCACGACCAGCCGGTCAACGGCGCCGGGGTGGTCCAGCGCGGTTCGGTAGGCGACGTACGATCCGCGGTCGTGACCGACGACGGCGAACCGTTCGTGGCCGAGGGCAAGCATCAGTGCGATCACATCGGCTGCCATGCTGCGCTTCGAGTACGGCGTGTGGTCGTCCGAGCTGCTGGGCTTGCCGGATTCGCCGTAGCCGCGAAGGTCGGGGCACATGGCGGCCCCCAGCCGCCGTGCCGTACACGCAGCGTCACGTCTCCGACATCGATGCGGTCCAGGGTGAATCCGTCGAACACCAGCGCTCCTTCCGCTCCGAGAACTGCCCCAGTACCCGACGTCAGAACAAGCGAGCCCCCATCAGGCCAGCTGGCCGATGGGGGTTCGGGATGGGGCGGAAACGCCGGAGGCGGGAATCAATCCTTGAAAGCGTCCTTGACTTTTTCGGCGCCCTGCTTGAGGTCGGCCGCAGACTTCTCGGCCTGGCCTTCGGCCTGCAGGTCCTTGTTGTCGGTCACGTCGCCGACCTTTTCCTTGACCTTGCCCTTGGCCTCTTGGGCGGCGTGCTTCATCTTGTCTCCGGCACCCATGGTTTCTCCTCTGTTGTTCGGATCTGACCCCAACCCGGTGCCCACCCCAGGTCTGACGCATGCGCAGTCCGGCCTGGATCTGTCCGGAATGCGCTCTTGTCATCGTTTGGGTAACCGACTCGCGACGGCGACGTGTTCCTGACCAGCTTCGAGGCAGCGCACCGAACACCGAGAGTGAGTTTGCCGATCCCGGGTACCACTCCACCGAACAAGAGGTCCAGTGCGACTGGAGGATTTCCGCACCGCGGTGGACGAGGATCTCTGCGCCAAGGGTCTCGGTAGGAACCGCGTCCTCGCGGTGGCATTGCGGATGCTCGACCACGGGGTCTTCCGCACCGGCAACACCCAGTACGCCGAGGAGTACGGCAACAGGGGCGCAGCTACCCGACGAAGCGAGCAGCGAAGGCCTCGGTCAAAGCCATGGCCGAAGTGTCGGACCACCTGGGCAACATCCCGACGGTGGCGCGGAACTCGTACGTGGACCCGCGGGTGAGCGCTCCGTCGTACGGCTGCTCTCTCCGACGCCGGCTGACCTGGCGCCGCGCCGGCCGGGCCGCATGTCCGGCGATCAACGGGGTACCGGGCAAACC
>JAWWPC010000033.1:0-6704 GCA_033851055.1 Kribbellaceae bacterium
CACCCGCGGACTGTTCATCCGCGACGACGACCTCACCACCTCCGGCAGCGCTCTGCTCACCGAGCTCGGTCCCAGGCTCACAGGCACCAAGGTCACCGTCGTCGGCCACTCCGTCGCTCAACCCGGCAGCCCCACCCACGGCGGCACCCGAACCGCCCTGACCCGAGCCAGAGTCGCCTCCCAACACTTGCCGCCGCAGGCAACCTCCCCCTGACCACATTCACCCTCACCCCTGCCGACCAGTCCCGCGGTCCCTTCCCAGACGCCCCCCGCAACCGCACAGTGACCCTCCTGCTAACGCCCGCAAGCAGGTAATTCAGATCGCTGCGCGCGGATTCCGTCCGACGAACCCGAGCAACCGATCCTGCAGCGGCGCATCCTCGGGCACCTTGACCTCCGGCCCGAACACCTCGATCCCTGGGCCGAATGCTCCCGGCGTCCGGTACCGCACCATCACCTCGGCCGGGATCGCCGAGGTGCTCGCCCACAGCCGGTCCACATCGGCCGGGTCCATCGTCTCGTCCTGCCCGGTCGCGCGCGCCAGGTCCCACCCGTGCAACGCCAGGTCGTCACTGACCACCTGATCGATGTGGCTCTCGGTCGTCATCCGGCCGGCCGGCGTGTCGCACTCCGTCGCCGCCAGCTCCGGATCGTCCAGCACCGCCTCCACCGCACTCCGCGCACCCCGGAACGCCGCCAGCGGATCCTCCTTCACCGACAGCCCGGCATCCAACTCACGCCCAACCGACATCAACATGTAGCCGTGCATAGACAGGATGTGGTCCACCACGTCGCGCGCGGTCCACTTCTCACACGGCGACTGGTTCTCCCACTGCTCAGGCTCCACCCCCGCGACCTTGCGCTCAAAGGCATCCGCACGCCTGTGGTACCGCTCCGCGATCTCCCCCATCTCCGCCCTCCCATGCGTCCTGCCGGTGACCTCGATGCCGACGAGTCTTCCCCAGGCTCCCGACAATTTCGAGTACCTGTCACCCACCATCGTCCGCAGAAATCTGTCCGACGGCCCGCCTACGCTCCGGGGCATGGAGAGAGTGGAGCTGGGCCGCACGGGCCTGCGCGTGAGCCGGTTGGGCCTCGGCCTCGCCTCGCTCGGAGGCATGTTCGCCGCCGTGTCCGAGCAGGAGGCAGTCGCGACCATCGACCGCGCCTGGGAGCTGGGCGTCCGCCTTTTCGACACCGCGCCGGTCTATGGATACGGGCTCTCGGAGCAACGAGCCGGTCTCGCCCTGCGGGGACGGCCGCGCGACGAGTTCGTCCTGTGCAGCAAGGTCGGACGACTGATCGAGCCCGGCGGCCCGGACATCCAGCCGATCTGGGCCGAACCACCACCCGGTATCGGACCGCGACTCGACTACTCGTACGCCGCCGTGCTCCGCTCCTTTGAAGACAGCCTCGAACGGATGGGGATCGACCGGATCGACATCCTGCACATCCACGACCCGGACCTGGACTTCGCGACCGCATCCACCGAGGCGCTGCGAGCCCTGGTCGAGCTCCGCGGTCGCGGCACGATCCGGGCGATCTCGCTCGGGGTGAACCACGCCGACGTCGCCGCCCGCTTCCTCCGCGAGATCGGCCCGACCGCCCCGGACTGCATCTTGCTCGCCGGGCGCTATACGTTGCTCGACCAATCCGGCGCCGATGAACTCCTGCCGCTGTGCCGCGACCTGGGCGTCGCGGTTCTTGCCGCAGGGGTGTTCCAGGGCGGCGTACTGGCTGACTCCTCGGCGGGGGCGCCGCACGGCTACTGGGAGATTCCACCCGCGCTCGCCGCGCGCATCGACCGACTCCGCGCGCTCTGCCGCCAGTACGACGTACCGCTGCTGGCCGCGGCTGTTCAGTTCCCGCTCGCGCATCCCGTCGTGCGTGCCGTGGTGGTCGGTGCGAGAAGCGCCATCGAGATCTCCGAGGTGGCAGCCATGCTCGACCACGAGATACCCGCCGGGTTCTGGTCGGGGCTGGAGCACGAGGGGTTGGTCGCGACGAGCGCGCCAACTGGTTAGTACCGGCTGGAGTGGCTACCGTCGGAGCGAGCGCAAAGGAGGGCGGGGCCGATGCGGTACATGCTGCTGCACAAGACCAACGAGAAGCTCGAGGCGGGTCAACCACCCGACCAGGCCATGCTGGCGCGGGCCGACGAGGTGCTCGAGGAGATGCGGCAGGCCGGTGTACTGCTCGCCGCGGAAGGCCTGATGCCGAGTGCGCGCGGCGCCCGGATCGTCTTCCCGGACGGCAAACCCCGGGTGATCGACGGTCCGTTCACCGAGACCAAAGAACTCATCGCCGGGGTCTCGGCGATCAGGGTCGACTCGAAGGAGGAGGCGATCCGCTGGGCCCTCCGGTTCGCCGACGCCGACCCCGGCACCGAGATCGACATCCTCGAAATCGCGGGCTGAACCCTTCCCTTCGTTCGCCCCGGCTTGCGTCAATCCGTGACGTCCTCCGATCCACGAGCTACGAGGTGACCAGGCGCGGGCGGTGCCATCACCGGCCTGGACCGTCCAGCGCCAGTCGGCTGCGTGCACAGCGACCGTCGGATCTCGCGGTTCAGGCGTTCTTGAGGTTTGTTCGACCAGATTTGTCGCCAGATCTCCTTCGGCAAGCCGGTGAAGGCGAGCACGTCGGCGCGGGCGGTGTCGAGGTGGTCGACCACGGCGGGGAGCTTGTCGGCGAGGGTCTCGAGGACCCGGGTCGAACTGGGCGTGCACCGCTTGGGCGTCGGGCTGGTCGTAGACCGACAGGCAGATGGTCAAAGGTCGCGTGGACATCAGACGCTCTCCTCGTGGTTTTGGCTGAACTGTGCGCTTGGTTCGCCCAGTAAGTGTCCGGTCGGCAAGGTCCGCCCGCAGACCACCAGCAGCAGATCCTGCGCGGAGCCGGACAACGGCTGACCGGATCCGAAGGTCCAGTCGAGATCGTCGGCGCGGAGCTGGATGCCTGCCAGGTCGACGCCGAAGTACTTGAGCTGCTTGGGTGCCAGCCCGCCGAGGACGATCCTGAGCCGCTCCGCCGGCACGTGCCGATCGATGCCTAGGGGAACGGTGATGTCGAGGCCGTGGATCACGTCGTGAAACAAGGCACCCTGGAACCCGCCGCCCGGTGGCTTCCAGGGATGACCCGCGTTGGACTCGAGCGAATCGACCAACTGGTCCGCGGACAGCGCCGCGGCGTCGTTGTGCGCTTGGTGGTCGGCCATGACGTTGAACTTGCCGCGGGCCCTGACCATGCCGAGCGCGAACTTCGGCAGCGAGAGGCGGAACGGCATCGTCAGGTGCGCTACGACCTCGCGGACCCGCCAGCCTGAGCAGAGCGTCGGCGCGTCCCACTGGTCAGCGGGCAGTTGTCTCAGCAGGGCGGCCAACTCGAGTCGCTCGTCGGCGATGACCTGCCTGATCTCGGTGTCTGTCACTTCTTCTGTCCTTCCGTCCGCTGTCATGGCATGTCACGGCATGTCACAGCACCGACGAACGAGGAAGGCGCGGACGGACACCTCAGGAGGTGAGTTCCTGGATTCTTCGGCGCAGGAAGGTGCGTTCCGCATCGGTGGTCGCCTGCTGGAGCGCATCGCCATAGGCCTCGACCGCCTCGCCCGGTCGGTCCGCGCGCCGTAGAAGGTCCGCCCTCGTCGCCGCCAGCAGGTGATATTCAGTCAAGACTCCGGACGCGGCCAGCTCGTCGACCAGCTGTAAGCCAGTCGCAGGACCTTTAGCCATCCCGACTGCCACTGCTCTGTTTAGCGCCACCACCGGAGTCGGAGTCAGCTGGCTCAGCCGGCTGTAGAACCCGCCGATCTGTGCCCAGTCGGTTTCACCGGCCTTCCTGGCAGTCGCATGACAGGCGGCGATCGCGGCTTGGATCTGGTACTGCCCGGGCTCGCGCCGCCGCAACGCCTCGTCCAACAGGGCGACACCTTCCGCGATCTTCTGGCCGTCCCACCGACTCCGATCCTGGTCCTCCAGCGTGACCAGGTCGTCGGCGTCGTCGAGGCGGCCGGCGCGGCGGGCGTCGTGGAGCAACATCAGCGCGAGCAGGCCGGCTACCTCGGGCTCGTCCGGCATCAGCTGTGCCAGCACTCGGGCCAGGCGGATCGCCTCCGCGCTGAGACCTCGCCGTACGAGGTCTGCTCCGGCGCTCGCGGCGTAGCCTCGTTGAACAGCAGGTAGAGCACCACGAGCACGGCCGGTGTGCGGCCAGGCAGCAGATGTGCCGGCGGCACCCGGTAGGGGATCGCGGCGTTCTTGATCTTCTGCTTGGCGCGCACGAGCCGCTTCGACATCGTCGGCTCAGCGACCAGGAACGCGGGCGCGATCTCCGCTGTAGTGAGCCCGGCGAGCGTTCGAAGCGTCAACGCCACCCGTGCCTCCAACGCCGGCGCCGGATGGCAACAGGTGAACATTCACCCTCACTGAGCTGATTGGCGCGCGGCGTTGGCCGCCCACGCTTCGATGTCGTCGCGGCGGATCGCGGCTGCCATCAGGTCGGGGAACAGGTCCGGCGTACACGCGAACGTCGGTACGCCGAGCTCGGCCAGCGCCGCCGCGTTATCCACGTCGTACGACGGTGTGCCCGAATCGGCGAGCGCGAGCAGTGCGACCAGCTGCACGCCCGACTCGACCAGCGACTGGGCACGTCGGAGCAGCTCCTCGCGGACGCCGCCCTCGTACAGGTCGCTGATCAACACCATCACGGTCTCGGTCGGTCGGCTGACCAGCTCCTCGCAGTACGCCAGGGCCCGGTTGATGTCGGTACCACCGCCGAGCTGCGTGCCGAACAACACGTCCACCGGGTCGTCGAGCTGGTCGGTCAGGTCGACGACAGCCGTGTCGAACACGACCAAGCTGGTCCGCAACGCTCGCATCGACCCCAGTACGGCGCCGAACAGGCTCGCGTAGACCACGGATTCGGCCATCGAGCCGGACTGGTCGATCGCCAGGATCACGTCCCGCTGGACGCTGTGGTTGCGCCGGGCATAACCGACAAGCCGGTCCGGGACGATCGTGCCGAGCGAAGGCGAGTAGTGCTTGAGGTTCGCCCGGATGGTCCGGTCCCAGTCGATGTCCGAGTGACGCGGCCGAGCGGTCCGGCCGGCGCGGTCGAGTGCCCCGGTAACGGCTGCCCGGGTCCGTTCGGCGAGCCGTTGCTCCAGGTCGGCAACCACCCGGCCGACGACCTCCCGGGCGGTCTGCTTGGTCTCCTCCGGCATCACGTCGTTGAGCGCGAGCAGGGTGCTGACGAGGTGTACGTCGGGCTCGACAGCGCCGAGCAGTTCCGGCTCCATCAGCATCCGGGTGATGCCCAGCCGGTCGACGGCATCGCGCTGCATCACCTGGACGACGGTGGTCGGGAAGTAGCGGCGGATATCGCCGAGCCACCGCGCCACGCGCGGAGCCGACGAGCCGAGCCCGGCGGATCGTTTCGTTCCGGGCTCGCCCCGCTCGGCGTCGTACAGGGCGGAGAGGGCGGCGTCGACGGACTTGTCGACGCCGGACAACGTCGTACCGGTTTCGGGATCGGCCTCGCTGCCGAGGACCAGCCGCCAGCGGCGCATGCGTTCGTCGTCCAAAGCGGTCACACCCCCAGCAACCTGGCGACGACAGGCAGAGCGGCGGCTGCGAGGTCGACATCGAGTTCGGTGTCGACGACGGCCGCGCGAGCCGAGGGGTCGCGCAGCACCCGGGCGCGATCGCCGATCGAGCGTCGCTCCGGCGAGGCGAAGGTCCCGAAGGTACGACGCAGCAGCGGCAACACCTCGAGAAATGCGTCATCGCGGATGCCGGTCAACCAGGTGTCGACCAGTTCCAGCAGGCGTTCGTCGTGTACCAGCAGTAGACCGCCGCCGGCGAGGAACCCCTCGATGTAACCGGCAGCATCGGCCGTCTCGGTCCCCGGGGTGAGTGCGCGGCCCAGCCGGAGGGCGACCTCGGCGGTGTCCAGCCGCTCGGTGTCGAGCATCAGCCGACTGAGCCGTCCGGTGATCAGAGGCGGAACCGACGGGCGATCACTCAATCCCTGCAGGGTTTCCAGCCACTCATCACGCACCGTCTGGTCTAGCAGAACGGTCGCATCCTGGACTCCGTCGATCAGCTCCAGAACCTTCGCCGCGGCCTCCGGATCAAGCCCGTGGACTGTCCGGGACAGCCCCGCGCACACCCGGGCGACCATCCGGCTGGCGACAGAACCCAGACCAGCGGTGTCGCTGCCGCGCACATCGCCGTACCGGGCGGAGCGGGCGAGTGCAGGCAGAGCCGCCATCAGATGGCCGACATCGGCGTCCTTGGCCGCGCGTGTGTCGACACCCTTCAGCAGAGACGGCAATGCCTCGGCGAGGTCCGCGAGCAACGAGCGCTCGAGCGCGGCGGTGACTTCGGCCAGCGTCGAGGAGTCGTCGGCGACGCCCAGCATGACGGTCGTCGCCGCACCAAGCACCGTGGTCCCGTGCGCTCCGGCTGCGACGAGATCGACCTCCAGCCCCGGGTCCCAGCTGAGCGTCCAGGTCTCCCGGAAGGTGCCCTGGTTGCGCCGCTCGTCAGCCGCGGGCCGACCCCAGTCGATGCCGAGGATCCGTAGTCTGTGCAGCAGCCTGGACTTCTCCAGGTCGTTCGGCTTGCGCAAGTCCAACTCGACCGTGCGCTCGGCAGTATCTCGCTTCAACCGTAGTCGTCGAGCTTGTGCAGCAAGGTCCG
>JAWWPC010000115.1:0-19212 GCA_033851055.1 Kribbellaceae bacterium
GTTCCTGATCGCCCTCGCCCTGATCGGCGTACCGCTGTGGCTTCTCCGCCACCGCTTCCGCCGCACCCCCACACCGGTCCCAGCCCCGGCCGGCCCACCCCACCCCCAGCACCCCGACCACCCCGGCCAGTCTTGACCAAGGCCGGAGGCTGCGCTCCGATGCTGTGAATCCCACCTCGGTCGCTGCGGTGCATTGCAGTGCCATCGTCATCGAAACCGCATTGCACTGCAGTAGGGAGGCACAAGGGATCGGCGGTGAACCGACGACGCATCGCTCGGCGCTCGCTCGATCGCCGGCTTGATCATTGGCGCGAGCTAAGTGTCGCGTGATGCACGTGACCGATACTTCGGTGCTGCGGCTCGAGCAGTCGGAGCGGGGCAACCGCGCACTGCCATGGACAACGGCTGGACACATTGCAGCGGGCCGCCGATGCTCTCGGTTGCGATCTCGTCTATGCGCTGGTGCCTCGGCAACCCCTGGAGCAGATCGTCGCCGGGCGCGCCCGCGATGTCTCCCGGGACCAGCTCGCCCGCGTCGATCACAGTGACGCTAGAGGCCTCGCGCGTCGACAACAGTCGCAGAACAACCTGGCCTGTGGCGCGATCAGAGCTGATGCGCACGACTACGAACCGTTGTTGAGGTTCGTCCGGTCCTGACCCTGACTCGGGATGCTAAAGCAGGGTGGTGGCTAGTTGGCGGTAGGCGTTGGCGCCGGCGGAGCGGGTCGACGTACTGAGGATGGAACGGCCGACTGCTGGGGCCTCGGCGAAGCGGATCGACTTGGGGATCGGCGGGGCCAGCACCGCCAGGTCGTAGGAGTCGGAGATCGTCTCCAGCACGAGCCGCGCATGCGTGGTGCGGCCGTCGTACAGGGTGGGCAGGATGCCGAGGACCCGGAGGCCCGGGTTCGTCAGGCGCTGCACGTCGTGGATGGTGTCGAGCAGTTGGCCGACGCCGCGGTGCGCGAGAGTCTCACACTGCAAGGGAATCAGCACGTCCGAGGCGGCGGACAACCCGTTGACCGTCAGCAGTCCGAGGGTCGGCGGGCAGTCCAGCACGATCCAGTCGTACTCCGACGCCAGCGGCCGCAGGGCGGTTCTGACGACGTGCTCAGGTTCGCTCTCGGCGGCCAGGCGGACCTCGGCGGTGGCCAGCTCGATCGTGGCCGGCAGCAGGTCCGGGCCGTCGTCGCACCTGACCAGGACGTCCCGCGCTTTGATCGCGCCGAGCAGCACATGATGGATCGACGTCTCCAGATCCTCGGGGTCGTAGCCGAGCGAGAACGTCAGACAGGCCTGTGGATCCAGGTCGACCAGCAGCACTCGCTGACCGAGTTCGGACAGAGCAACACCGAGTGAGGCCACTGTGGTCGTCTTGGCGACGCCGCCCTTCTGGTTCGCAACCGCGATTGTGCGAGGCACCCTCGTCATTGTGCCGCACTTCGGGCCGGATCGTTCGCATCCACACCAGCGGCGTCCCGGGTTCTTGCCGGATCAGGCACCCTTCAGCCGTTACCGTGGGGGTCGTGAGTACGCCGCGCACTCTGACGCTGCCCGACGGGGTCGTTCCCGCCATTCTGGACACTGAGCGTGGCAGGTTCGCCACCCTGCAGGCGGTCCCCGACATCGGTACGCCGCTGGGCACCGTGCTGCTGGTCCCGGGCTGGACCGGCAGCAAGGAGGACTTCACCCCGCTGGTGCACCACCTGGCCCGGTATGGCTGGCGCACAGTGGCCGTGGACCAGCGCGGCCAGCACGAGACACCCGGACCGGACGATCCGGCGGCGTACACGCTGGCCGAGCTCGGCGCCGACGTGGTCGCGATGAGCGTCGCGCTCGGCGGCTACAGCCAGCTGGTCGGCCATTCGTTCGGCGGGCTGGTGGCACGCGAGGCGGTGCTGATCGAACCGAGCGTGTTCTCCACCATCACGCTGCTGTGTTCGGGCCCGGGCGCCTTCGACGACGAGGCCAAGGTGCAGGGGCTGAAGATGCTCGCGTTCGGCCTGGACAACCTTCCGATCGAGCAGGTCTACGACTTGAAGCTGGACCACGACAGCTTGGAACCCGGGTACGTCGTGCCGCCTGCGGACATCGCGGCGTTCTTGCGCAAGCGGTTCACCTCGAACGTGCCGGCCAGCCTGGCGGCGATCACCCGGCGCCTGATCGACAGCGACGATCGGACCACGATGCTCGCCAAGTCCGGCGTCCGCGCCCAGGTCCTGTACGGCGATGCCGACGACGGCTGGCCGATCAGCGTCCAGAACGCGATGGCGGACGTCCTCGGGGTGCGACCGCAGGCGATCGAGGGAGCCGGCCACTCCCCCGCGATCGACCAGCCCGCCGCCACCGCGAGGCTGCTGGTGGACTTCTTCCACGACCGCTGAGGCCGGCTCTGGGCAGGAGCCGCGTCAGCGCACCGGAACGACCGCCGGGGTGAGCTCGAGCTTGTCGAGACCGATCTTCGTGAACTCCGCGAGGGCCTTCTCGTCCACCACCAGTAGTTGCACGTCAACTGGCTTGTTGCCCATCCCGCCATCGCTGCTACTGATGCCGAGACCTCGGACGTCCAGCGCGAAGACAGCATCGCTGGTCCTTTTCAGGTCGGCCTGACTGAACCGGCCGCGCGTCACGCAAAGGTTGCCGGTGACAAGCGGTTCCAGAGCCTTGCGGATCGTTGCCGGGTCACCCTTGGCGACCTCGATCACCAGCACGCTCGGCGCATTGGCAGGAGCCGAAGGCTCTGCTGTTGGCGGTGTTCCGGCCGGCCAGCCGATCCAAGGCTGGGCCAACTGGTCCAGCCGCGCGTTCACGAATGCTGTGACCGCTGGGCTGATCAGCTCGTTCGCGCTGCCCGGCTGCCAACCCCCCGGTGGCTCCTTGCACGGCACCTTTGGCAGCCAAGCGTCCGGCGTACGGCGCGGCGCGCTTTGGTCCTGTACGGCGATCGCACGGTCGGTCCAGATCCCGGTCAGATGCGCCTGGCCGGTTCGTACGCCCTTCACGGTCGACGGCGACGACAACCGGTCAAGGTGGACCCCCGTGAGCTTCACCTCGAGGCCCGCAGGGCACGTGGGCGCCGGCTCCATCCCCGGCGCGTAGCCGATGGCGGGCTCCGCGTGCGGCGCGCAGTACAGCACCGGCTTGCCAGGCGCTGCGATCACCTCACCATCGACCTCGACCCGGTCGCCGTTGCGAACCAGCAGCGCTGCCTGGTCCATGCTGTCGCCGGTGGCAAGCGTCTGGATCGGATCGGCCGTGGGCTTCTCCTTTCCGGGCAGCACCACCAGGGCAGCGGTCGCGATCACTAGCACACTCGCCGCCGCCAACACTGGCGCCCAGTACCGCGGTCGCCGTCCGGTCTGATCGGTGATCCGATCGAGATCCGGCTCCGGTGCCGACGGCTGGCCTGCACGCCATTGCGCACCGGCCTTCGCCAAGAAGTCGTCGACGTCGTCGGACGGGTTCATTCGCTGACCTCCAGTAAGGAGCGCAGGCGACCCCGCGCGTCGGAAAGAGTGGACTTCACGGTGCCCTCGGAACAGCCCATCGCCGCGGCGGTATCGGCAACTGACAGGTCAGCGAAGTAGTAACAGTCCACCGCCAACCGCTGCCGCGCCGACAACGTCGCGAGGGCCTTGTCGACATCGAGCCGCGCATCGACGTCCTGCCGACTGCCGGCGAAACCCGTACTGGTCTTCCCCGCGGGCACATCGTGATCCGCCAACTCCACCACCGGACGCAGTCGCCGCGCCGCCTTCCGAGCCTGGTCCGCGGTGATCGCCATCAACCACGCCGACACGGTTCCCCGCGTCCCGTCGTACTGATGCCGTTTGGACCAAGCCCGCGCCAACGCGTCCTGCACGATGTCGTCCCGATCAGCGCCGACCGCCAGCCGGGCAGCCAACCGCGCCATCGAGGGCAGATGAGGCTGAACCCATACGACGAACGCCGGACCATCACTCGGCGGAGCCGTGGCGGCGTTCGGTTCGTCGGTCATGGTCGGCACATCCTGTCTACCCCAGCACTCGCCGTCCGGTTGGGTCCACCGCCCGACTTTCTCCCAACGACCGAACGCCCGCCGATGCTACCCATAGCCATGATCATTCGCGCAGGCGTGCACAACCACCTTTCGTTATCCTTCGCTCGTGATCTAGTGGTGTGTCTGGCAAATGGCTTGTGTGCCGCCTGGGCGCCGCCAGTGCCAAGCTATTTGCCAGACACACCACTAGTGTCGCGGTGCTGATTGCCGCGCGCAGACCGGTCCCTATGGTGGAGGGGCGCGAGAGGAAGGGCGACCATGGCCGGCGAAGGCGGATCCAACCGCAGGCTCGTCGCTGCCCGTCGCGCACTGGGCCTTACCCAGACCGAGGTAGCCCGTACCTATCCCCCGGGGCTTCATACCGCCACAGTCCCTCACACCAAGAACAGCGATATAGCCGAACCGCGGCACAACATCAGCAAGCTCATTCAGGTCTCAGCCTGATGCGAGCGACATCTTCAGGCGACACCGAGCGTCCGCGTGTGCTGGCCGCCTGCCGCACCACCGGCATCGATCCAGGTTCAGCCGAGCTACTGAGCCTCGGTGACAGCGGTACCTTCCGCCTCGGCAGCAAACTCGTCGCAAAAGCGACCCGATCCCCCGCCCAACAGGCTACGGCTCATCGCGAAGTCGCGATCTCCCGCTGGCTGTCCAGTGTGGGCCGTCCCGCGGTCGTCGCCGCGAATGATGCCATAGATCTAGGACCGTACTCAGTCACGTTCTGGGACTACCTCCCCGACCTCCGGTCCGCCAGCCCTGCCGAAATTGGTTGCTTCCTCGCGCGTCTGCACGAGCTCCAACCACCTGTTGCGCCCCATCTACCGGCGGTCCAGCCCTTCGTCAGCATCGCTGACCGGATCGCCACGGCACCGGTACACGATGACGAAAAGCGATTCCTGCAGCACCGCCTGGTCGAGCTCACCGCTCAGTGGCTGACAACCGCGTTCGAGCTTGACCTCGAACGCTTCTCACTCGGACCCCCAGAAATGGGATCTGACCCTGATGGCCAGCAAGTACGACAGCTTCCGCTGGATCACCGCCGAGCAGTACCAATCCTTCGTCGACGCCTGCGGGTACGACGTGCTGAGCTCGCCGGCCTATCCCTGGCTGCGCGACGTCCGCGAACTTCGTATGACGAGTTGGCTCGCCAACAAGGCCGACCAAAGCCAAGCCATCAAAGACGAGGTCGGCCACCGAATCGCCTGCCTACGAGGCGACCGGGGTCCTCGTCCTTGGAACTGGTCCGCCAACTGATGCATTGTGCGCTGCTGGCTCGGCCGGCAAGGAATCGGCAGTAATCAAAGGCCTGACGCATCTGGGCTGCGGGATCGGACATCCGCCTAGGCAGTGGTCGGCTGAGACAAGCCTCGACACGCCGGAGCCGACCGCGCAGCAGCGCCGCCCTCCACGACCACTGCCTGTGTAGGCGTCCGCTCGGGCATAGTGTTCTCCCTACTCGGCGAGAATGATGGTGGTCCGGGGCTCGGGTCGTTCCAGCCAAAGGTCGAGCGGCTGGATGGCACGCGCTTCGAGGGGCCGTTATCCACAGATTCGGAAATCAGCCCCACCGACGCGGCGGGCTCGCCTACGGTCGAATGACCGAACCGACAGGGCGATCCGATGCCAACCGGACCAAGTGGGCTCGAAGGCCTACCCGAACCAGCCCACCTTCACGCCCGCCTCAGTACTCACCGCTCGCTCGACTGGGGTGATCCAATCCCTTCCATGAAAGACATAGCGACGGAGCTTGGTGCGGACAGGACCCGGCGCAGCCTCTCGATGCTGGTCCAGGCAGCCAAGGTGGAAGCCCGGGTCACCGATGACTTCCTCGCCTCGGTCAAACCGGGGACGGTGTCGTACCAGTTGCAGAGCCGGATGAAATCCCCGCAGTCGCTCGCGCGGAAGATCCGCAAACTTGAGGGCACCCAGTTCGCCCACCAGCCGCTCGAGGACATCCTCCGCTACACGGTCGTCGCCCCCGAGCCTGACCACGTCGTCGCGACGACTGTCGAACTCTGCGAACAACTTCGGGCGAAGGGTTGGGCGATGGATTCCGCACACCACTCGTACGTCGACGGGAGCAGATACAAGGGACTTCACATGTTCCTCCGCAGTCAGGGCGAGCTGGTCGAACTTCAGGTCCATTCCCGGGAGTCCCTCGACGTCAAGACCCGGACCACGCCGCTTTACGTGATCGAACGCGATCCGCGGCAGGATCGGGAGCACCGCGACCTCGCCCGCGAGGCCTGCATCGAGTTGTCGGCCCAGCTGAGACAACCGGCCGGCCTCAAGGAGCTCACCACACTCGGCGGTGTTGCGGTAGACATCAGAAGCTACGGTAAGAAGCGCCGCCAACCGGTGCCGCGACCGTCGGCAGACCAAGTGTCGAGCGCCGCGACCACAGCTCCGGATCGGCGATCCACGCACTCAATCCAACAGAACGGTCTGGAGAAATGACACGGCTCTTCATGGTCAGTGAAGGCGACCGTCGGGTATGGGTCGCAGCCCTGATCGACGAGGACGTCTGGACGTATGTTGCCAACACCGGCAAGTTCCATCGCAACGAAGGAGTCCGTGAGGACTACTTCATGCTCGACCGTGCCGAGTACTCCGACATCGGGATCTCCGAAGCACGCCGCTTAATCGATAGCGGTGTCGGAACAGTCGACGAAAGCCGGTTCCCTGACTCCGTCCAGGGCTGGCGGGACGACCCGGAAGCGATGGAGACCGAGATCGTCTTCGCGTCCCTCGCCGCTGATCTCGCCTGAGACGGCATCGATCGCGGAGACTCTACTTCGCCAGCGATGGCGAGAGGTGCGTCTGGCTTGTGGCTTTGATTGCCAAAGACACCCGGCGAGCACCGGAGGCGGGCGATGAAGCGGTCCGCCCGAGACGCTCAGCCGTTGCCGACCACTCCTGACGGGGAGCCGGCGTAGATCTTGGCTATGACGGCTTCGATGGTGGGTTCGGCGACTGAGAGGTCGACGAGGGGGTAGCGGGCTGCCACTTGTGCCACCAACGGAGCCGCTGAGGTGCTGGCCGGGAAGGACAGCCACTGGCGCGGACCGTCCACCTTCACCACGTCGGCACCGTCGATGGTGATCGGTTCCATCGAGGTGGCGAGGTCAACCACCAGGGTCCGCGGCGCCGTCTGACTCTCGCGTAGCCCGGTCAGAGTTCCGTCGTAGACCTTGTGGCCGTGATCGATCACCATCACCCGGGAGCAAAGCGCTTCGATGTCGTCGAGGTCGTGGGTGGTGAGGATGACGGTGGTCCGGCGTTCGGCGTTGACCTGCTGGAGGAACTCGCGCAGCTTGGCCTTGCTGATGATGTCGAGGCCGATGGTCGGTTCGTCCAGATAGACGATCTCCGGGTCGTGCAGCAGTGCCGCCGCGATGTCGCCGCGCATCCGCTGGCCCAGAGACAGCTGACGAACCGGTACGTCGAGCAGGTCGCCGAGGTCGAGCAATTCGACGAAGGTGGCCAGGTTCTCGGCATGACGCGCGCGCGGCACGTCGTACATCTTCTGCAGGACGGCGAAGGAGTCCTTCAGCGGCAGGTCCCACCACAGGGTGGTGCGCTGGCCGAAGACCACGCCGATCCGCTTGGCCAGCTTGAGCCGGTGCCGGGACGGGTCGACGCCGGCCACCCGGATGGAGCCGCGGGACGGCACCAGGATGCCCGTCAGCATCTTGATGGTGGTGGACTTCCCGGCGCCGTTCGGGCCGATGTAGCCGACCACCTCGCCGCGATCGACGGTGAAGGAGAGGTCGTCGACGGCGCGGACCTCCCGTCTGCTACGCCGCCAGCCGGTCCGCGACGACACGGTGAAGGCCCGGGACACGTTCTCCAGTTCGATGACCGGCATATCTCAACTCCCAGTGCTTCGGTAACGACGGAGTCCGCCCCGCCAGGCCAGCGACGCCAGCGCGGTCATCACCACGGCGACGGCGGGGGCAAGCAGGCCGATCCAGGACGGCAGCCCCAGCGGGGCGGGTTTGCCCAGCACGAACAACACCGGGTAGTAGTTCACGAAGGCCAGCGGTACGACGAAGGTGACGGCGCGGACAATCTCACGACCGAAGACCGGCAGCGGATACTGCGTCAACTGCTGGCCCCCGTAGGTGAAGGAGTTCGTCACCTCGGCCGCGTCGATCGAGACGAACTGGAAGGCCGCACCGAGCACGAAGATCGCACCGAAGATCACCGAGCCCGTCACCACCGACAGCACCAGCACGATGCCCTTGGCAACGGTCCAGTCGAGGTCGAGCGTTCGGAGCCCGAGCACTAGCACGAAACCCGCCTGCAGCGGCCGGCCGATCCGGCGGAGCGCGAAGTTGTCCGCTGCGGCCTGCAACAGCGCCGGTACCGGGCGGACCAGCCAGACGTCAAGCTCGCCGGTCCGGATCCGCTGGCCGATCCGTTCGATCGAGCCGGTGATCAGATCGGCGAACCCCAGCGTCATCGAGGCGGTCCCGTAGAGCACCGCCATCTCGCCGAGGACGAACCCGCCGAACGACTTGATGTGACTGAACATCAACACCACTGCGACGAAGTCGATCACGGTGATCAGCGCACCGCTGACCAGCATCACCGCGAACGAGGCCGGGTAGGCCAGGGACGACCGGATCCACATCATGATCAGCATCCAGTACTGGCCCGGCCAGGCGGTTGCCGCCCGCAACGAACGGTCAGCCACCGTGGATCACCACCTTCCGCATCGCGACGGCGGTCGCCAATCGGCCCGCCGTAACCAGCACGGCGATCCAGAGCATCTGAAAGACGAGGGCCGAACCGATACCGCCCGGATTCCGCCCGAGCCAGACGTCGATCGGCACCTGCAGGGTCGCCGCCCACGGGGTGGCCCGGGCGAACTCGCCGATCCAGCCGGGGAAGACGACCAGCGGCAGGATCGTGCCGGAGAAGAACAGCGACAGCACCAGGGCGAGAGCCTCCATCCCGCGGGAGTCGGTGATCCAGAACCCCGACAACGCCACCAGATAACGGATCCCGAAGCTCACCAGCACCGCCAACGGCAGCGCGACCAGGACCGCAACCCACTGGGCCGGCGACGACGGGAACCTGAGGTCGAACACCAGAGAGCCGATCAGCAACGGCACCCCGCCGCGCGCCACCAACTGGAACGCGGCCCGGCCGGCATCCATCGAGAGCCACCAGGTCATCAGATGGGTCGGCCGGTACAGGTCGACCGCGATCGCTCCGGTGCGGACGCGCTCGCCCAGTTCGACCGTGGTGGTGGCGCCGAAGATACCGATCGGCATGATCAACCCCTGCTGCAGCCAGACGAACGTCAGCGCATCCGTCACGTCGTACCCGCCGAGACCGGGCCGCTCGTGCCATAGCGTCAGGAAGACACCGCAGAAGATGAAGCCGAACACCGTGTTGGTGAAGATCCCGGACGCTGTCGCGATCCGGTACGTCGCGAACCGGCGGAACGAGCGCACCGCGATCGCCCAGTACACACCCATGCCTACCTCCTCACGCGTTGAGAAAGTGGTGTCCGGGCTCCCACTGGCACGCAGAACTACCCCGGATCCGTCAGGACCCGGGGGTTCGGACACCACTGTGGGAGCACGCCGACATAGCCGTGCCGTTGTCAAGGGAAGGAGACGGACGGTACGCCGGATGCTAGGCGGGCGTCAACTCAATTCGGCCTCCAGCACGCGCGCGAGCAGGGTGGCGAACTGGACCGGGTGGCTCGCGTAGCCACTGTGACCGCCCGGGAAGCTCACCACCGGCCAGCCCAGCTGGTCGGCCAGGACGGCGATCGGTTGCGCCGGCAAGTGCCGGGACGACGCGATCCCGGCGGCCGGCACGATCGTGTCCGCGACCTCTTTCAGCGCCCCGAGATCTGGCTGGTACCGGGTGAAGGGCAACATCTTGTGGGCGAAGAAGTTGCCCGCGTTCGCTTCCATCCGCTCCATCAGCTCGCGGAACTCGGGACGCAGATCCTCCACCGGCAGATTGTCCTCGTCCATCCCCGTCCCGCGGGCGAACAGCCGCTGGGCCAGCTCGACACCGTCGCGCCGATAAGTGTCATACACGTCCTGGAAGAAGGCCCGCGCCGCCTCGGGGTCCGGCAGCACCTCGATGGCCGGCGGTTCGTGCGCGACGAGCATCCGGACCCGGTCCGGGTGGCGGGCGATCAGGTCCAGCCCAGTGATGGCGCCGGAACTGCTGCCGAACACAAAGGTCGGCTCATCCCCCGAAATCGCGTCGATCAGGGCCAGTGCGTCGTCTGCCGACACTTCCACCCGCTCGTCGACCGGCGTACCGTCGTACCGGCTCCTGGAGTTGCCGCGCGGGTCGTAGGCGACCACGGTGTAGTCGGCGGCGAGCTGACCAACGACGTTGTCGAACACCCCGGTGTCGGTCCCGCCCCCGGGGATCAGCAGCAACATCGGACCGGAGCCGGTCACCTCGTAGTGCAGTGTCGCGCCTGGTACGGCCAGCTTGTTCACGGTCTTTGCAGTCATCGGTCACCCCTTCATCGTTCGGTGACCCAAGGCTGACCAACCCCGCTGGTACGCCGCGCACACGGCGCTGGCACGGCGCCATCGGTGAATATCAGCCGGCTTCGGCGATCTCCGGGGCAACCAGGCCGTCGCCTTCGTCGAGGCCGGCCCAGGGTTCGCGGGGCGGTGCCACCCGGCGGCCCTGTGGGCAGATGCGGGCGAAGTCGCACCAACCGCACAGCGGGGACGGCTCCGGCGGGAAGACCTCGTCCGCCTCCGCGGGGGTGAGCCCCTGGTGCCAGCGGGCCTCGGCGGCGGCCGCATCGTCGGCGATGGACTCGGCCCGGCGCAAGTGGCGGGCCAGCGACTCATCGTCGTGGTCTGCGACCGCGATCGTGTTGGTGGGCAGGTGGTGCAACTCCACCCGGGTGCAGGCACGCCCCAGTACCCGGCGGGCGCCGAGCACGTAGAGGGCCATGGCCAGGGAGGAGCGGGCGTCGGTGCTGGTCAGCGGACGACGGCCGGTCTTGTAGTCGACGATCGCGAGCTCGGTCCCGCCGCTGCCGTCGCGGGCCGGGCGCTCGTCGATCCGGTCCACCCGGCCGCGCAGGCTGGCCCGCTCGGTAGTGAAGGAGACGGTGCGCTCCACCCCGCGGGGCTCGAAGTACGGGTCGATGTTGTGCAGGTAGGTGGACACCATGTCGGACGCGCGCTCGCGCCATTTAGCCGACTGCGCCTCGTCCCGGAATCCCTCGGTCCGCCAGTTGGCCCGGAGCCGGTTGACCGCCTCCACCGTCGTACGGCGGGAAACCGGCCAGCGCCAGAACTCGGCCAGCGCCTCGTGCACGATCGCGCCGACGGTGTTGTGCGCCCACGGCGGGCCCTTCGGCGGACGCGGCGTCTCCAGGTAGGTGTAGCGGTACTTGCGCTTGCAGTCGGTGAAGTTCAGCAGCTTCGTCGGCGTGGCCACGAAAAGCCTTGCCGGCATCCCCGGCAGCATGTCGTCGCTCACGGCATCAGCCTGCCTTGATGAAGTCGGAGACCGCGTTGGCAATCAGCTGGACGGCGATGGCGCTCAGCAGCAGACCGGCGATCCGCGTTACCAGCAGGACACCATTCTCCCCCAGCACCCGCATGATCCCCCCGGAGAAACGCAGCGTCAGCCACATCACGATGTGGATCAGCACGATCCCGACGGCGATGGCCACCACGTCGGGTAACGACCCGTGCGCCCGCTGCACGAAGACCATCGTGGCTACGATCGCCCCCGGGCCGGCCATCAGCGGCGTACCGAGGGGAACGAAGGCGATGTTCACATTCTTGGTCTGGACCGGATCCTCGGCTTGGTCGGTCAGCAACTGCAACGCGATCAGCAAGAGCAGCAGACCGCCCGCACACTGCAGCGCCGGCAGGGTGATGCCGAGGTTGCTCAGGATCTGCTGACCGAACGCCGCGAACACCACGATGACGCCGAACGCCACCAGCACCGCCTGCCAGGCCGCCTTCTTGCGGACCGCGCGCGACTGGCCCGCGGTCAGCGAGATGAACACCGGCACGGTGCCCGGCGGGTCCATGATCACGAACAGCGTGACAAAGACCTCGCTGAGCAGCGAGGGGTTGATGATGCTGTTCACGGCAGATAGGCCTCGGGTGCGTTCGCCGAACTGGCCGCGGCGTTCGCCTTCGCCACCTCGAGCAGCGCTTGGAACTGCTCCGGCGCGGTGGTGTTCACACCCAACTCGTGATCGATCTTGCCGGCGCCATGGTGGTCGCTGGACCCGGTCCTGATGATGCCGAGATCGTCCGCGATCCGGCGCAATGCGATGCGGGACTCCGGCGAGTGGTCCTGATGGTCCACCTCGATACCGGCCAGTCCGTGGTCGGCGACGAGCCGGGCGATCATCTCCGCGGTCATTACCTTGTAGCTGGACCGCCCCCACGGATGGGCGATCACCGGTACGCCGCCCGCTGCCCGGACGAGCTCGATCGCCCGACCCGGCTCGATCGCGTAGTGGGCCACATGGCCCGGGCGGCCGTCGGCGAGGAACCGGTCGAACGCCTCGGTCCGGTCCGCCACCGTGCCGTTCGCGACCAGGGCATCTGCCACGTGCGGCCGGCCGATGGAGGGGGTCCCGATCGCCTGGGCGAGCACCTCGTCGACCGTCAGCGAAACACCCATCCCGTTCAGCCGGGCCACGATGGACGGGATCCGCCCATTACGACCCTCGCGAACCAGCGCCAGCTCCGCCGCGAGGGCAGGATAGGCCGGATCGGGCAGATACCCGAGCAGGTGCACGCTGATGCCGTTCAGCTTGCAGGAGATCTCGATTCCCGGCACGAAACCGATGCCGAGCTCCTCGGCCGCTCGCCGACCCTCGACCCAGCCGTCGGCCGTGTCGTGATCGGTGAGCGCGATCACGTCCAGGCCCGCCCGCTTCGCATGCGCGATCAGGACGTCAACCGGGTCGGTGCCGTCCGAGCGGTTCGAATGGGTGTGCAGGTCGATGCGCACGAGTGGTCGCGATCCCTTCCTCTGGACAACTGTCAGCGCTGATGCTATCCGTGCACATCCCCAAGCTGGGTCTGATGTCCCCAGGCTGTCTCGAGTGCCTGCACGCGACACTAGGCGACTTATGGTTCTCCACATGGAGCCGGAGCGAGTCGATTGTGTCGGCGCTCTCGTGTACGACGACCAACGCCGCCTGCTGGTGGTCCAGCGGGGTCACGCGCCGGACCGCGGGCTCTGGTCGTTGCCCGGCGGACGCGTCGAGCCGGGCGAGGATGATCCGACCGCCGTAGCCCGGGAGGTCGCCGAGGAAACCGGTCTGACGGTGGCTGTCGGCGACCTGGTCGGCTCGGTCGAGCGGGAGGGCCCGAACGGCAAGCTGTACGTGATCCGGGACTACCAGGCCGCGCCTGTCGGCGGTTCACTGGAAGCCGGCGATGACGCGGCGGACGCCCGGTTCGTCAACCGGGACGAGTTCGACTCCCTCCCGACCTCCACCCTGCTCGCCTCGACGCTTGCCCAGTGGAACGCCCTGCCGGGTTAGTGTTCTGAGTCAGCAGGTGGTCGTCGGCACCCGCCCGGCGGCAAAGGCTCCAGGCGTGACCCGCATCAACCTGCGGAACTCAGCAACCAGATGCGACTGGTCGTAATAGCCCGCCTCGGCCGCGAGACCGGACCAGGATCCGCCCTCGGCACCGGCGAGCACCTTGCGTACCCGGGCGATGCCGGCGAACTGCTTCGGCGACACCCCGACTGCTGGTCCGAAGATCTTGCGGAGATACCGCTCGCCTACTCCCAGGGCACCGGCGGCCTCGCCGACCCGCAACGGCGCGGACGCCGTACTGGAGAGGACCTCGACGGCGGCTCTGACCAGGTCGGCGCGCTCCGGTGTGCCTTGTGGGAGTCGGCGGGTCAGGCGCTGCGCCAGCCGATCCACGGCGGTCGCGGGATCGAGCTCCGCCAACTCTTCGCCGAGCCGGACAGCCGAGCTGCCCCAGAGCTGGCTGAGCGGTACCACCCGGTCGACGATCTCGTCGGCCGCGATCCCCAGAAATGGTGGCGTCAGACCCGGCCGGACCCGGAGTTTCATGCATAGCGGCAACTGTTTGCCATGGTGATAGGCAGCCCGCGTGCGCGGCCCTGCCACCAGTACGTCGCTCTGCCCGGCCGCCGTCACCCGCCAGACGAGCGAGGTGGCCGGATCGGGCGTCAGCACCAGGAGTTGCGGCTCGGTCGTCGCGACGGTGATCTGTGCGATCCACGGCCGCAGCGCCGTCGGCACCGCTAGATCCTGATCCGTCACGAGACCAAGCGTACGGAGACCGAGGGGTTGTCCACAGGGCCGAAAGTTCCTATCCGGATTCCGGCCTTTCCGGGCATCTTCACAGACATGATCCTGATAACAGGTGCCACCGGCACCATCGGCAGCCAAGTAGTCCGACTCCTAGCCGCGCGGAGCGTTCCTGTGCGGGCAATGACCCGGAATCCGTCCGGTTCGCAGTGGCCCGACGGGGTCGACGTCGTGCTGGGTGACTTCGGCGACGCCGACTCGCTGGACCGAGCCGTGGACGGCATCGAGTCCGCGTTCTTGCTGACTGCTCCTGGCGGGCAGGTGCCCGACCACGACCGCGCCCTGGTGAAAACAGCCTCGGCCGCCGGCCTGCGCAAGCTGGTCAAACTCTCCGCCATCGGTACGACGGACGACCCTGCCGACGGGCTGCCCGGGAGCTGGCACAGCGCGGGCGAACAAGCCGTGCGCGAGAGCGGGCTTGCCTGGACCCTGTTGCGTCCGGCCGGGTTCGCTTCGAACAGCCTGCGGTGGCTTGCTGCGATCCGGGCTGGTGAGCCAGTGTCCAACCTGACTGGCGACGGGATGCAAGGTGTGGTCGACCCGCGGGATGTGGCAGCGGTCGCGGTCGAGGCGCTGCTGTCGGGCGACCACGAGGGCAGGACATACACCTTGACCGGGCCGGAGTTGCTCAGCGTCCCGGATCAGGCCGCACAGCTGGCCGCTGAGCTGGGCCGAAAGGTCCGCGTGGTCGACGTGCCGCTCGAGGTTGGCCGGGAGCAGATGCTTGCCGCCGGCATGGATGTGTCGGTCGTCGACGTTGCCATCCGCGGAGCCGCGCTGCTTCGTACTGGTGGTGCCGCGACGCTCACTGCCGATGTCGAGCGGGTGCTCGGGCGCCCGGCCGGAACCTTCCGGGCCTGGGCGCGCGAGCACCGAGACTCCTTCAATTGACCGCGACGCGCGCCAACAGTTGCTGGCGCCGTCCCAGACACCGGACTGCCCAGCTTCCCGTCTGGGCGCACCTTGACGCCTCCACCTTCAGAGCCCCTCGCCAGAGCCTCACCAAAAGCTCGTGTGGAAGTCGGATGCGGATCCGCGCGGGGCGTGGTTGCCTGGCCCGATGGATGCGATGTCACCCGCCGATCTGGTCCACGCGATCGAGGCCAATGCCGCCGAGTTGCTGATGAGGATGGGCGCGGCCGGCGGTGGCGAGCAGCGAGACGACCCCAGCCTGCGCTGGACGATCGGTGGGTCGCCGATCGACTATCACAACTGCGTGGTTGCAGCCGATCTCGATCCCGCCGACGCCAGTCAGGCAATCGCGGAATCGCTGCAGCGGATGAAGGACCTGCACGTGCCAGGCAGTTGGCATGTCGGCCCCTCGATGCGACCCGCTGACCTAGGTGAACGCCTCATCGCAGCAGGCTTCTCCCACGGCGGAGCCGAACCCGGGATGGCCGTGAACCTCGCCGAGCTCAACGAGACCCCGACCGGCCCAGCCGATCTCGGAATAGCCAGGGTCGACAGCGACGACGTACTGGCGCCGTGGGCGGCCACATTGGCGCGCGGTTTCGGCGAAGGCGAGAAGGAGGCAGCCTGGGTCGCGGATATCTACCGCCACGAAGGGTTCGAGGATCCCTGGCGGCACTACCTGGCCTACCTCGACGACGAGCCGGTGGCGACCACCACCATCTATCTGGGCGCCGGCGTTGCTGGGGTCTACTTCGTGATGACAATCCCGGAGGCTCGACGCCGCGGTATCGGCGCCGCGATCACCCTCGCCGGACTCCAGGAAGCCAGGGATTCGGGATACCGCACCGGTGTCCTCGGCTCGTCCGCCGCGGGACGATCGGTCTACGCCGGGCTGGGTTTCCGCGAGTACTGCACGATCGATCTCTACGAATGGTCAGCAGTTCCAGCGGTTGATGGCGGGTGAGCCGCGCTCCCAGCCGAGCACGGAGACGGTAGCCGTACCGAGCACGAAGTGGCGACCCTCGGTGACATCCAGTTCCAGCCAGCGGGCGGTCAGCGCCCGCAACGCGTGGGAGTGGCCGAAGATCAGCACGTCGCCGTCGACCGCGGCGATCCGCTGAATGACCCGGTCGAGCCGGGCCGCGACCTGCTCGGGTGATTCGCCGTTCGGTACCGGATCGTCCCAGACTGTCCAACCGGGCACCTTCTTCCGGATCTCGGCGGTGGTGATGCCCTCGTACTCGCCGTAGTTCCACTCGACCAGATCGTCGTCCACCACCGCATCGCCGAAGCCTGCGAGCACAGCCGTCCGACGAGCCCGCTGCCTCGGACTCGTCAGCACCAGGTCGAACTGCTCGCCGGTCAGCCGTTTCTTCAGCTCCGCCGCGATCCGCTCACCCTCCGCAGTGAGCGGCAGGTCCGTCGTACTGGTGTGACGGCCGGACTTGCTCCACTCCGTCTCGCCGTGGCGAACCAGCCACACCTGGTCCTCCCGCTCCGCTGGCTGCTCATCAGAAGTCACTCCTGCATCGTCGCAGATTTACGAACCAGTGGGGCGCGAGGTATTGACCGATGTAGGCGAGACAGGGCAGGGTCTGAAACTGTAAGCGCTTCCATTCTGGTGCTGGAGGACCCGCCCGATGCCTGCCGGACCCACTGGCCGGCCCGCGACGATCTACGATGTCGCGGCGCTGGCGAAGCTGTCGATCGCGACGGTTTCGCGCGTCCTGCAAGGGACCGGACCGGTCTCGGAGAAGGCGCGGCAGCGGGTCGACAACGCGGCGCTCGAGCTGAACTACGTACCACTGAGGGCCGCTCGCAGCCTCGCCGTCCAGCGGCACGAGGCGCACGGCCTGGTCCTGCCCGACCTGGCCGGCCCGTTCTACGGCGACCTGCTGATGGGCTACGAGCGCTGGGCCGCCGAGCACGGCCAGAGCGTCATCATCACCGTCACGCACGGCGACTCGGACGCCGGCCGCGGCCTGCGCGACCTAGCCGGACGAGTCGACGGAATAGTTGTCCACGGCAACGCTCTGGACCTGGAGGCGGTGCAGGGACTGCGCCGCGCCAAGGTCCCCGTCGTACTGGTCGCTCATCCACCGGTGACCGGCTGCGACTCCGTCCGCAGTGAGAGCGCCGGCAGCGCCGAAAGCCTGACCGGCCGCCTGCTAGACCACGGCCGCAGCCAGTTGCACTTCGTCGGTGACCCAGCCAGCTCGTACGACGTCTCCGAGCGCTACGCGGGCTTCTCCGCAGCCCACCTCAGCCACGGCCTCGCCGTACCGAAGCCTGAGCGGGTGCCGTTGACAGAGGACGCAGGAACGGCCGTGGCCCAGCAGTGGCTCGACGCCACCGATAAGGCAGATGGCCTGGTCTGCGCCAACGACGAACTCGCCCTGGCTGCCCTGACAGTCCTGCGCGGCGGCGGGGCCGACGTACCGGGTGAAGTGGTTGTCACTGGTTGGGACGACGTGATGGCGGCACGGTATGTGTCGCCCGGGTTGACGACTGTGCGGCAGCCGATGGCCGAGTTGGGCCGACTGGCGGCGCAAAGACTGCATGAACGCATTACTGGCGAGCGCACCCGCGCACGCAACGACGTACTGGCGACTCAACTCGTCCTGCGGGAGAGCTGCGGAACCGCCAAACCGGGGGATTCAGCAACAGCAACGAAAACCGGTTGAGGAGAGAACATGTTCACCCAGACCACCCGGCGCCGACTTGTGGCAGGCGGCGCGGCACTGACCGCGGGCGCCCTGGCGCTGACCGGCTGCGGCCGCTCCACGAACACCCCCGATTCGGCGCCAAAGGCAACGACCAGCATCAGTGACGGCCCCGCCACCGGCGAGCTCACCGTCTGGGCGATGGGCACCGAGGGTGAGAACCTGCCAAAGCTGACCAAGTCCTTCGAGGATGCCAACCCCGGCGTCAAGGTGAAGGTCACGCCGATCCCTTGGGATGCCGCACACAACAAGTTCACCACGGCGATCACCGCGCAGTCGTTGCCGGATGCGGCGATGGTCGGCACCACCTGGATGGGTGAGTTCGCCAATCTCGGCGCGCTGGACCCGACGCCCTCCGGGATCGACCCGACGTCGTTCTTCCCCGGCGCGCTGGACACCACGAAGGTCGGCGGCACCAACTACGGCGTCCCCTGGTACGTCGAGACGCGGCTGGTGTACTACCGCAAGGATCTGGCGGCCAAGGCCGGCATCACCACGCCGCCGACCGACTGGGACGGCCTGAAGGCAATGGCCAAGGCGATGAAGGACAAGGCCGGCGCCAAGTACGGCATCAACCTGCAGCCGGGTGGAACGGGTTCCTGGCAGACCGTGATGCCCTTCGCGTGGTCTGCCGGTGCGTCGATCACCAAGGACGGCGACAAGCAGTTCACCTTCGACACGCCGGAGATGCAGGCGGGGCTGAGCTACTACCAGAGCTTCTTCACCGACAAGCTGGCCGGCACCGACCTGCCGCCGAACCAGACCGAGGCCCAGTTCGTGAACGGCCAGGTGCCGATGTTCATCTCCGGCCCGTGGATGGCAGGGTCGGTCGCCAAGCTCGGCGGCGACGCGATCAAGCCGAATATCGGTGTCTTCCAGATCCCGAAGAACAAGACCGCCACCTCGTTCGTGGGTGGCAGCAACTTCGTCGTCTTCAAGAACGGCAAGAACAAGGACAGTGCCTGGAAGCTGGTCAAGTTCCTGTCCGACGCGAAGACCCAGGCCGAGTGGTTCAAGCTGTCCGCCGACCTGCCTGCGGTGAAGAGCGCGTGGGACGACCCCAGCATCTCCGGTGACCCGTTGCTGCCGGTGTTCGGCAAGCAACTGGACGATGCCAAGGCGCCGCCGGCCATCGTGAACTGGGAGCAGGTCGCCACGGCCTTCGACACTGAGGTGGAGAAGATGGCCAAGGCCGGGCAGTCCCC
>JAWWPC010000157.1:0-25830 GCA_033851055.1 Kribbellaceae bacterium
ACCGGCGGTCGGGTGGAACCGCCTCGTGCCGGGCCGTCCTGGCCCGGGCCTCCAGATTCGGACCACCAGGCGGCGGACAGTGGCAACTTGGGACCGATGAACGGCGACACGCCGGGGAACAAGGGACCGACGAGCAACCGCGCGGGGGAACTGGGGACCGACGGGCAACATGGATCGGCGAAGTCGGGTGCGGGTCTAGGGGTTATGGGGTCAGGGGGTGGGGGTGCGGCGGTGGATGAGGGACTCGATGCCGTCGAGGACGGTGCGGAGGCCGAACTGGAACTCGTCGTTGCCGAAGTCGCCGTCCTCGGTGAAGGTGCCCGACAAGACGGTCGAGGCGATGCTGGGGAAGCGCTCGGGGTCGGCCAGCAAGGCCAGCCGGCGGGCGTAGATCTGGTCCGCATCCTGATCGGTCTGGTCGATGGCCTGGTTGTTGACGAACACGCTCATGGTCACCTGGGTGACGCCGCGGACGTAGATGTTCACCAGCACCATCGACGAGAGTCGGTCCTGCCCGGTCAGCGGTGTGCCCTCGAATGCGCTCAGCCCCTGCTCCATCCAGTCCAGCTGCTTCGGTGACAGCGGGGGCTCGAAGAGCGGCACTTGCAGGAGCCATGGATGCCGGTGGATCGCGTCCCGGATTGCTGTGGCCCAGGCGGTGATGCGTTCCCGCCAGCCTGTGCGGGCGACATCCACCGGCTCCGGCTTGCCGAACGCCTCCTCGACCATCACGACGTACAGGTCGTTCTTGGAACTGACGTAGCGGTAGAGCGACATGGTGGTGAAGCCGAGCTCGGCCGCCACCCTGCTCATCGAGACCGCGCCGAGGCCGGCCTCGTCGGCGATCTTGACCGCGGCGGCGCCGATCCCCGCGATGCTCAGGCCGGGCTTCGGGCCGGGCCGGGCCAGGCCCTCGACCCCCCAGAGCAGCTGCAGCACCCGCGGCAGCTTCTCCGCTGTCTCTTCCATCGAATCCTCCGTCGTCGTGCGGCCGGGCAAGTCGTGCGGTCAGGCGAGTCCGGCCGGGCAAGTCGTCGGCCAAGCATCTCGTCGACCGGCATCTGTTTACATCATAGACAGATGCTTGCTATGGTCTGCGTGTGCCGTACACAGTGTGCGCCATACGCAGATCATTGGAGGGGTGCCATGAGCACGCAGGAGCTTGCTGGAGGAACGGCCGGACCGAAGGCCGGACGCAAGGAATGGATCGCACTCGGCGTGCTCGCGCTGCCCTTGCTGCTGGTCTCGATGGACGTATCGGTGCTGTACTTCGCGGTCCCGTTCATCAGCCAGGACCTACACGTGACGGCGACCCAGCAGCTGTGGATCTTCGACATCTACGGCTTCGTGTTGGCCGGCCTGCTGATAACGATGGGCTCGCTCGGTGACCGGATCGGCCGTCGCAAGCTGCTGATCTTCGGCGCTGTGGCGTTCGGAGCGGCTTCGGTCGCGGCGGCCTACTCGCAGAGCCCGGAGCAGTTGATCGCGGCGCGGGCCGTGCTCGGCATCGGCGGCGCCACCCTGATGCCCTCGACGCTGGCGTTGATCCGGAACATGTTCCACGACGCGGCCCAGCGCAGTAAGGCGATCGCGTTCTGGAGTGCGGTGATGATGGCCGGCATCTCGCTCGGCCCGGTGCTCAGCGGCTTCCTGCTGGAGCACTTCTGGTGGGGCTCGGTGTTCCTGATCAACACCCCGGCGATGGTCTTGCTGCTGGTGCTAGCCCCGGTGCTGCTACCCGAGTTCAAAGCTGCTGCCAAAGGCCGGTTCGACCTGCTCAGCTCGGTGCTGTCGTTGGCCGCTGTACTGCCGGTGATCTGGGGGATCAAGAAATGCGCCGCCGACGGGTTCGCGGTGACGCCGATGGCGAGCATCGGGGCTGGGCTGCTGGTCGCCGTGCTGTTCATCCAGCGGCAGCGGACCGCGGCGCACCCGATGATCGAACTGCCGATGTTCCGCAACCGTGCCTTCAGCGGCGCCCTGGCCGCGAACACCATCGCCATGGTCGCCGTGGTTGGCAACGCGGTCTTCATGACCCAGTACCTGCAGTTGGTGCTCGGCATGAGCCCGTTCAAGGCCGCCTTGTGGTCGCTGGTGCCATCGGTCGCGGTCGGTGGCGCTGCACCGCTCGGTATGGCGCTCGCCCAGAAGATCGACCGGGCCTACGTTCTGGGCGCCGGATTCGTGATCGGCGCGACAGGATTCGGCGTGCTCACCCAGGTCCACGTTGACTCGCCCCTGGTCGTCCTGCTGGTCGGGGCCGGACTGCTGGCCAGCGGCTTGGTGATGGTGATGTCGCTGGTGACCGAGGCCGTGGTCGGTTCGGTCGCGCCGGAGCGGGCCGGCTCCGCCTCGGCACTGATGGAGACTTGCAGCGAGTTCGGCGGCGCGCTGGGCATTGCGGTACTTGGCAGCATCGGTACGGCGGCCTACCGGGCCGACGTGGACATGCACCTGCCGTCCGGGCTGCCCGCCGGAGTCGGCCAGGCGGCTCGCGAGGGCCTGGCCGGTGGTAGTGCGGCGGCGGCGCAGTTGCCGGGCCAGCTTGGCGACGCGGTACTGGCCGCTGCTCGCGGCTCCTTCAGCCACAGCATGAACGTGGTGGCCTTGGTCGGCAGTGTGATGCTCGCGGTGACCGCAGTGACGGTCACGCTGGTGCTGCGCGGCACGAGCAAGCCGGCCGACACCGAGGAGGCGGCCACAGACGAGTTGACTGCGGCTGGGATCAGCTGATCAGCGAGGTGGCCGGCGATTTGCGCCGGTGTCGGGGCCTGACCGGCGTCGCCGGAAGGGCCCCGATCGCCCTTCCACGGTGGGATCCTTCGCCCAGGGGAGCTGGTCCTCGACGGTATCGTCCTCGTGCGGTTGACCACTCCACCATCGTCCGTCGGCCGGACCCTGTTGCTGCACCGTCGGATCGGGACGCTGCTCCATGGTGTCGTCGGGGCTCCGGCCGCTCCTGGCGTCAGGGCGCTGCTCCACCGTCGGATCGCTGGGTCTGGTTCTGCGCTCGACGGTCCGCTCGGCCGTGGTCGAGAGGATCGTGCGGGACCTCGGGCCCGACTGCGGCGTGTCCGAAGGGCCAGCCTGGCCGCCGGTCGGAGCAGGTCGCGGAGGCGGGCCCGCCATCCGAGGTGCCGGTTGTGGTGTGGACGGCTTGGCTCGGACGACGACGAACACGAGGCCGATCAGCACGGCGGCGAGGAAGCCGAAGCCGAGGCGGGGGATGAGCGGCATCACGATGCCGCAGCCGCCACCGATCACCCAGGCCAACTGCAGTACGGTCTCGGACCGGGCGAAGACCGACGTCCGGACCGTTTCCGCTACGTCGCGCTGGATCATCGCGTCCAGCGACAACTTGCCGAGTGAGCTGCACAGGCCGGCGACGAGGCCGAGCGCGATCAGGATCGGAAGCCCGTAGAGCACCGCCACGGTCACTGCAACAATGGCGTCGGCCAGTAGTACGACCAGCACCACGGCCTCGGGTTTACGAGCCTTGAGCAACGATCCGACCAGGGTGCCGAGGCTGTTCCCGATCCCGGCGGCCGCGATCACCGCGCCCGCTGCAACAGCCCCCCCGATGCCGCTGATCGGTTTGTCCCGGAGCAGGAACGCCAGGTACATGGTCAGGAAACCGGAGACGAACCGCAATCCCAGGTTGCAGCGGATCCCGCGGGCGACTGCGGCCGTGATCGCCCGGCGCCGGGCCTCGCGGCCCGCCGTACCGGTCATTTCTTCGCCGGCAGGGGAGTCGACGCGGCTTGGCAGCCGGATCGCGAGGACCAGGCCGATCGTGTAGACCAACGCGGCCCAGCGGAGCGACCACTGCGGGCCGATGGCCGCGAAGGCGCCGGCTATCCCGGCCCCGATGGCGGCGCCGGCCAAGCCTGCCAGGGAGATCCGCGAGTTCGCGGTGACCAGCGTGACGTCCTTCGGCAGCAGTCGCGGTACGGCGGACGCGCGGGTGACTCCGTAGGCCTTGGAAGCGACCAGGCAGCCGAGTGCGGCGGGATACAGCCAGGCGGAACTGTTCGAGATAGAGGCGGCCAGGCTCCAGACCAGGAAGCCGCGCAGGCCGAGGGTCGCCCCGATGGCCCAGCGACGGCCGTGCCGGAACCTGTCGAGCACCGGCCCGAGCAGCGGCGCCATCAAGGCGAACGGCGCCATCGTCAGCAAGAGGAACAGCGCGACCCGATCCCTGGCCTGCGAACTCGGTACGGCGAAGAACACCGTGCCTGCGAGGGAAACCGCGAAGGCGGTGTCGCCGGCCGCGTTGACCGCGCCGAGTTCGATCAGCCGGGACAGGCCCGACTCGCCGGCACCCTGTGCGCCGGTCAGCCCACGGATCCGCCGCCCGGTGGCCTTGCCCGCCCGACCGGTGAACTCCGCGGTCTTCTGGGAGGCGGCGGCGAATCCGGCGGCCCCGACCTTGGACGCGTGACCAACTGTCTTCCCCGCGGTGCCGAGCTTCTTGCTCGCCGAGCGTCCGGCGTCGGCGACCTTACGCCGGCGCTCCCCGCGCCGGTCGTCCGCGGAGTCGGGACCTTGCATACGACCTATCCTGCCTTGTGATGGGGACAGTCGGCAGTTGCGGCGCGGTTCGGAACGGACTGACCGTGCGAACCGAGTCAGTCGGCGTGCGAGAATAGACGATTGTGACTCCCGTCAAGACTTCGGAAGCGGTCCGCGCCAAGCCCGATGCCGTCTGCGTGGCGGCGGTGGAACTCGCGCGCGAGGCGGCCGTGGTCGAGGCCGGCGGCGTCGACGGCCAGCAGTTGGTCGGCGAATACCTCGGTCATCTGGTCGAGGGCGAGCGCCTCGTCACGCACTACTTCGCCTCCACTCATCCCGGGTACCGCGGCTGGCGCTGGGCGGTCACGGCCACCCGCGCGGCCCGCTCGAAGCAGGTGACGATCGACGAGGTCGTGCTGCTTCCGGGCGAAGACGCCATCGTCGCGCCCGAGTGGGTGCCGTGGTCGGAGCGGGTCCAGCCCGGCGACCTTCGCCCTGGCGACCTGTTCCCGACCCTGCCGGACGACCCGCGGCTGGAGCCCGGCTTCACTGACACCGGCGTACCCGAGGACGTGCTCGCCGTGGTCGAGGAGCTCGGCCTCGGCCGGGAGCGGGTGCTGTCGCAGTTCGGCCGCGAGGAGGCCGCAGAGCGCTGGTACGCCGGTGACTTCGGCCCGTCGGCGCCTATCGCCCAGGCCGTGCCGTACAAGTGCAACTCCTGCGGCTACTGGATCCGGCTGGCGGACAGCCTCGGCCAGGCCTTCGGCGCCTGCGGGAACGAGATGGCCCCAGGCGACGGGCGGATCGTGTCCTACGACTACGGCTGCGGTGCGCACTCCGACATCGTGGTCGAGTCAGTCGACCACCCGGCCCCCGAGCACGCGTTCGACACCACCGGGTACGACGAACTGGGCCTGGCCGTTGAGGTGGATATCACTACCGCGGAGAGCCCGGACGACGTACTAGCCGAGGTTGCAGAGGCAGATGCGGTCCACACGGAGGTCGAAGCGGCAGCCGAGCCCACCAGCGACGTACAGGTCGAGCCGGCCACTGTCGACGTACAGGTCGAGCCTGCCACTGTCGACGGAGAGGTTGACCGCGGCGGGCCTACCGAGGGCTGAGGTTTAGCCCTCTTGCTCTGAGCGGTGGTCGGCCTGGATGGCGGCCCAGCGGCGGCGACAGTACGCGAAGCCGATCAGGCCGAGACCGAAGCCGGTCACGGTGACCCACAACCACCACTCCTCGCCGTTGCGCTTCAGGTCGTCGCGGAATACCAGCAGGACCACGAATGCGATCGCCCAGGCGACGATCCCGACGATCACGGTGGGGATGCCGGACACGTCCAACGGCTTCACGTCGGCGTGCATCAGCTCGCCACGAGCCAGCTGGCTGGTCGGATCGGTCCGCTTAGGCCCACCCTGCTTGGGTTCACGCTCTGCGCCGGGAGCCGGGGTCTGGTCTGCCACGGGTCCACCTTAGTCCGCCCCGCTGCGCCGGGCGGTGCGGGTTTGGCGGATCACTCGCACCTGTCGGTACGACCTGGCACGATTCCGCCATGAGCTTGCCACAGGCTGCCACCGCCCGCTCCGGGACCGGCTTCATCGACTCCTACTTCAAGATCAGTGATCGCGGCTCGACGCTGGGCCGTGAGGTTCGCGGCGGTCTCGTCACCTTCTTCACGATGGCCTACATCGTGGTGCTGAACCCGTTGATCATCGGCACCGTCAAGGACGGTGACGGTCAGTTCGTCGGTGGCGGTACCGACCCGGGGATCGCGATTGCCAAGATCGCCGTCGCCACCGCGCTGGTCGCCGGGGTGATGACGATCCTGATGGGGATAGTGGCGAACTTTCCGCTGGCGCTGGCGGCCGGGCTCGGGCTGAACGCGTTCATCGCCTTCTCGGTCGCGAGCAAGATGACCTGGGCCGACGCGATGGGGCTGGTCGTGATCGAGGGGGTGATCATCCTGGTGCTGGTGCTGACCGGGTTCCGCAAGGCGGTCTTCGAGGCGGTGCCCCTGCAGCTCAAGATCGCGATCAGCGTCGGCATCGGCCTGTTCATCACCTTCATCGGCGTGATCGATGCCGGCTTCGTCCGCCGGCCGCAGGCGCCGACCGGTCCGCCGGTCGAGTTGGGGATCGGCGGCAATCTGCGCGGCTGGCCGGTGCTGATCTTCGTGGTCGGGCTGATCCTGATCTTCACCTTGTACGCGCGCAAGGTGAAGGGCGCCATCCTGATCGGCATCCTGGCCGCCACCGTGCTGGCGATCGTGGTCGAGGCGATCTTCAACGTCGGCCCCCGGACGGCGGACAACCCGGGCGGCTGGGGCCTCAGTGTGCCGAAACTGCCGGACCACTGGTTCACCAAACCGAACTTCGACACCATCGGTGATTTCAACCTGTTCGGCTCGTTCGGCAAGGTCGGTTTGGTCTCGGCCATACTGCTGATCTTCACGCTGATGCTGGCCGACTTCTTCGACACGATGGGCACGATGACCGCGATCGGTGCCGAGGCCGGCCTGCTGGACGAGAACGGCACCCCGCCGCACTCGCAGCGCATCCTGGTGGTGGACAGTGTCGCCGCGGCCGCCGGCGGTGCCGCCTCGGTGTCCAGCAACACGTCGTATATCGAGTCCGCGTCGGGCGTCGGCGAGGGGGCGCGGACCGGGCTGGCCAGTGTGGTGACGGGAGTCTGCTTCCTGATCTCGATCGTGGTCGCTCCGCTGGTGACCCTGGTGCCGTACGAGGCGGCCACACCCGCCCTGGTCCTGGTCGGCTTCCTGATGATGGCGCAGGTGAAGGGGATCGACTTCGACGACCTCGAGGTTGCGATCCCGGCCTTCCTGACCATCATCCTGATGCCGTTCACGTACTCGATCTCGGCCGGGATCGGCGCCGGTTTCGTCTCCTACGTGCTGCTCAAGGTGGTCCGCGGCAAGGCGGGTGAGATCCACCCGCTGCTGTGGGTGGTCTCGGCCCTGTTCGTCGTCTACTTCGCGATCGGACCCCTGGGTGATTGGCTGACGTGACCGTGTTGGTAAAGTATCGGTGGCGCCAGGTTCTCCGGCGCCCCCGCCTCCGATCGGTTCCGAGATCGTGACGGCCTCTTCTCTCCCACCAGAAGTGCCATCAGGTACGCCGCGGAGAGTTCCAGTTATGGATACCAGCAAATACCCTGCCCAATCAGCGCGGACCCAGCGCTTCACCCTCGGCGTACCGCGCGCCTTCACCTTCTCGCCCGACGGCAGTCGGCTGATCTTCCTTCGTACCCGGGGCGGAGAGGATCGAACCAGCTGCCTGTGGCTGCTGGACGCGGACGGGGAGCGCTTGCTTGTCGCTCCCGAGTTGCTCGGTTCGTCGGGTCCGCTGCCGGAGGCGGAGCGGATCCGCCGCGAACGGACCCGCGAACGCGCGACGGGCGTCGTTGCCTACTCGACCGATGTCGCGCTGCGCACGGTCGTGTTCGCCGTCGGCGGCCGGCTGTGGACGATCGACCTGACGGCGGATGCCGCCGAACCGCGGCTGCTATCCACTGCCGGACCGGCGATCGATCCGCGAGTGGATCCCACCGGCAGCCGGGTGGCCTACGTGACCGGTGGAGCGCTGCACATAATAGAACTTGCTGACGGCAACGATCGCTTGTTGGCCGGGCCCGACAACCCGGAGGCGACCTGGGGTCTGGCCGAGCACGTGGCGGCGGAGTCCATGTACCGGAACCGCGGCCACTGGTGGTCCCCCGCGGGGACCAGGCTGCTGGCGGCAAGGGTCGACAACACCCCGGTTCAGCGCTGGTGGATCGCGGACCCGGCGAACCCGGACCGGCCGCCTCGCGAGATCGCCTACCCGGCGGCCGGCACCGCCAACGCGGAGGTCACGCTGCATGTGCTCGGGATCGACGGCAATGCTGTCGAGCTCAGCTGGGACCGGGCCGCCTTCGAGTACGTCGCCACAGCCGGCTGGGACGCGCAGGGCTTGCTTGTCAGTGTGCAGAGCCGCGACCAACGCACCGTGCAGGTGTTGGCGGCCGATCCGGACACAGGATCGACCAGTCTTTTGCATGAGCAGCGCGATCCCGCCTGGGTGCAGTTGATCGACGGCACTCCGGCGCGGACCGCATCAGGTGCGCTCGTCCACACCATCGACACGGACGACACCCGGCGCCTGCTGGTCGACGGCGTCGCGGTGACCCCGCAGGGGCTTCAGGTCCGCGCCGTCCTGGACGTAACGGGCGAGTCGGTGCTCTTCCTGGCCAGCGACGAGCCCACCGAGACCCACCTCTGGGCGTACGACGCCTCGAGCGGCAGCGTGCGGCTGAGTGATGAGCCAGGTGTGCACTTCGGCTGCCGGGCCGAGGGCGCGCTGTTGCTTGTCTCGCACACCGAGAACGGGCGGACCTTCCGAGTACTGCGGGATGGGCGGCCGGACCAGGCGATCACCTCGCTGGACGAGGAGCCCCTGGTCACTCCGCGAATCACCTGGCTGCGTGCAGGCGAGCAGGAAGTCCGCACTGCGCTGCTGCTGCCTTCCTGGCATCAGCCGGGCGACGGCAAGCTGCCGGTACTGATGGCGCCTTATGCCGGACCGGCGATGCAGATGGTGACACGGACCCGGGGCGGCGTACTGTGCACGGCCCAGTGGTTCGCCGAGTCCGGCTTCGCGGTCGTGATCGCGGACGGGCGCGGTACTCCGGGGCGTGGTCCGGCCTGGGAGAAGACGGTCCACGGCGACAGCCTCACCGCTCCGCTGGAGGACCAGGTGATCGCGCTGCGGGCAGCTGCCGAGCACTGTCCCGACCTCGATCTCGGCAGGGTCGGCATCCGCGGCTGGAGCTATGGCGGCACCCTCGCGGCGGCCGCCGTACTGCGGATGCCGGAGGTCTTCCACGCCGCGGTCTCAGGTGCGGCGCCGAGCGACCAGCGGCTGTACGACACCCACTGGCGCGAGCGGTTCCTCGGCCACCCGGATGAGGAACCAGAGAACTACGAGCGCTCCTCGCCGATCGGTGACGCGGCGAAGCTCCGCCGTCCACTACTGCTGGTGCATGGCCTCGCCGACGACAACGTGGTGGTCGCGCACACCTTGCGGATGTCTGCGGCCCTGCTGGCGGCGGGTCGTCCCCATCAGGTGCTGCCGCTGTCCGGAGCGACCCATATGCCGACAGAAGAGGCAGCCGCCGAAGGTCTGTTGCGGCACGAACTGCGGTTCCTGCAGGAGTCGCTGAAGGTCTGAGTCGTCGTGCCCTCGCCGTAATGCTCCGGCGGGGGCACGCCTCACTCCACGAGGTGCCGGCTGATCATGACGATGCCGAAGGCAACGAAGAAGGGCCAGGCGCGGGCAACGGGGTAGACAGCCGGCACGCCGACGGATCGTTGACACGGTGGAGTCCAGTTCGTACCCTGACTTCCACGGCTGATGCAGCCGGCCGCCTGCGCCCGATTCCGGGTCCGGTGAATGCATCGCTTCTCAGCTCTGATCCGATCCCGCACCGGCGGACGCATCAGCAACGCAGGCACTGATCACCACTCGTCCGCCAGGTACCGGAGGATCAGATGCGCACTTTCCGCGACGCCAAGACGATGGCGAAAACGCTTCGGGCCGAGCTGCTCGAGTGCAAACAGGTCGAGCTCAGCCACAGTGAATGCCTGGAGATCGTGTCCCGGCAGTTCGGGCACGACAACTGGAACGTGATGGCGGCCAAGATCGAGCAACTGGCCGGCATCCACGGCGACGGCAGCACCAGCCCGCAGAGCGCGGCAAACACCACCATTCCCGTACTGAGGATCTTCGACGTCGACCAGGCCAGGCGGTTCTATGTCGACTTCCTCGGCTGCACCCTCGACTTCGGCGGCCCGGCCGACGGCGAGAGTGGCAACTTCTACGGCCAGGTCTCCCGGGCAGGCAGCACCTTCCACCTCACCGAGGCCCAGTACGTCGCCTCGCCCGGCGGCACCATCGGTATCTGGATGACCGGGCTGGACGACCTGCACAAGGAGCTGAACGAGAAGCGGCAGTTGGTCGAGGTCTGGGGCCCGGCCGTCTGGGTGCCCTATCCGGAAGAGATGCCCTGGGCACGGGTAATGACGATCGCTGACCCCTTCGGTAACACCTTCCGGTTCAGCGAGCCGACGGATCCCAAGGATCAGCGCCTGCCACGCTGGTAGACCCACAGGGTGGTCAACCGCGGGCGGCGACTCACCGCTTGCGGTTGACACACCACTAGTTGCCAGCGGCATCGGCTCGGTCGGGTCCGGCTGCGAGGTGCTCGACGAACCAGGTCGCGGCCAGCCGGGCGACCTGCTCCAGCGCGCCCGGCTCCTCGAACAGATGAGATGCGCCGGGCACGATCACCAGCCGGGTGGTGCCGCTCAGCATCTCCCGTGCTCGGTGGTTGAGCTGGACAACCTGGATGTCGCGTTCTCCCACGATCAGCAGGGTCGGCTGGCGTACCAGCCGGAGCCACTCACCAGCCAGATCAGGTCGACCTCCGCGTGAGACCACCGCGCCGACTGTGTTCGGTCGGGCCGCCGCGGCTACCAGAGCGGCTGCGGCACCGGTGCTGGCGCCGAACAACCCGATGCCGAGTCCCGCAGTGGGCTCCTGCTCACTGACCCAGTCGGCGAGCGCGCTGGTTCGCACCGCCAGACGGTCGATGTCGAACCTGAGCTCGGCCGTGCGGGCGTCCCGCTGTTCCTCGTCGGGGGTGAGGAGGTCGGCCAGGACGGTTGCCAGACCGGCGCGTCCGAGTTCGGCGGCGACGTACCGGTTGCGTGGACTGTGGCGGCTGCTGCCGCTGCCGTGCGCGAACAGCACCACGCCGCTGGCCCGTTCCGGCACGGTGACGTCGGCCTCGAGCGCGACACCCGCGACCGGGATCTCCAGACTCTCTTGCAGTGTTGGCATCGCGGGACTCCAGTGGATTACACGGCGAACGGATAGGTCTCGGGCAGTTCGCCGCGCTCCCAGCGGGCCGTCCGCTCCAGCGGCTCGAGCGCCCGGGTCTCGTCGATGTGGATGACAGCGTCGAACTGGTTTGAGACGCGGCACCGGAAGTAGTGGCTCAGCCTCTCGGTGCCGGGCCGGTAGATGACACCGATGGCGCGCTCCAGCCTCGCCGCGGTCAGCAACTCGGCGGCCTTCGGCGCCAGGTCGAAAGCGAGCAGGAACTCCTTCTCCCCGGTCTCGTGGAACAAGTCCTCGACACTGTCCGGGAGCCCCGGACGCACCCACTTGCGCTCGGCCGGTCCGCCCCAGTCATCGGCCGCGGTCACGGTGCCGGTGTTGGTGGTGAACCCGATCAGCCGGCACGCGCCCGGATACCGCTCGCGCACCAGTTGGCCGACGGTGACCTCACCCCGCATCCCGGACTCGGTGACCCGCGCGTCGCCGACGTGCGAGTTGTGCGCCCACACCACGATCTTGGCGGGCTCGCCCCGCTGCCGGGACAGGTGGCGGGTGAGCCCGTCCAGCGTGTCGACCATGTGCCGGTCGCGGAGATTCCACGAGCTCACCCGCCCGCCGAACATCGTCCGGTAGTAGACCTCGGCGTCTCGAACGACCACGGCGTTCTGCTCGGCGTAGAAAAGTTCGTCCTCCGCCAGCAATCCGCCATCGCCCTGCGCGAGGTCGCTGCCGAGCCGCTGCATGTCGACGAGTTGCGCGACAACCTCCTGCTCGCACGACTCACCCGCCCCGTAGGCGGCCGCGTAACCGTACGACTGGCCGTCGTCCCCGGCGGAGTGGTCGAAGCAGGAGTACCGCTCCCGGGCCCGGGCCGCGGCGGCCGGGTCCACCCGTTCCAGGTAGGCGACGACCTCCTCCATGGATCGGCGCAGGCTGTACAGGTCCAGTCCGTAGAAGCCGGCCTTGGCTGCCTCTTCGTAGACGTGGTCGTTGTGGTCGCGCAGCCAGCCGACGAAATCGAGCACAGCTGTGTTCCGCCACATCCAGGACGGGAAGCGGGTGAAGTCGCGGAGTGCCTCTTCAGCCGCTGAGTCGTCGGACCGGCCGCGGACGTACCGGTTCACTCGGTAAGCGTCCGGCCAGTCTGCCTCGGCCGCCACCGCGGTGAACCCCTTGTCTTCGATCAGTCGCTGGGTGATGGCCGCGCGGGCCTCGTAGAACTGGTGGGTGCCGTGCGAAGCCTCGCCGATCAGGACAAACTGCGCGTCGCCAACGATTGACAGCAAGGTGTCGGTGGCCGGTACGCCCGCCTCGACCGGCCGGGCCTGTGCACGGATGACCGCGGCCTCGGGCGGGTCCGGTGCGCCCGTCCGCGACGCCGACCACGGTGCCGCGGCCGAACGCAACAGGTCGCGGACCTCCTCGTCGGTCGTCTGGCTGAAGTCCCAGTAGGACTCCCCTACGGCGACGAACGGCGTCGGGGTGGTGGCACAGACCACCTCGTCCACCATCAGACCGAGCTCACGGCAGGTCGACTCCGCTGCTGCAGGCACCGCGACGACCAGGCGGGCCGGGTGCCGCTCCCGCAGCGCCTCGACGGCCGCGCGCATACTCGCGCCGGTAGCGAGGCCGTCGTCGACCAGGATGACCGCCTTACCCTCCACCTCGGGCGGCGGGCGGCCCTCGCGGTACGCCGCTTCCTGGCGCTGCAGTTCACGGGCCTCCCGCTCGGCGACCCGCCGCAACTGTTCGGCGGAGATCCGAAGACCACGGATGAGGTCGTCGTTGACGACCACCGCCCCGCCGCTGGCGATCGCTCCCATCGCCACCTCCTCGCGGCCGGGGACACCCAGCTTGCGGACTCCGAAGACGTCGAGCGGCGCCCGCAGCGCCGTGGCCACCTCGTAGGCCACCGGTACGCCGCCCCGGGGCAGCGCGAGGACCACCACCTGTGGCTCGTCCCGGTAGTGCTCCAGGAGCCGGGCCAGGACTCGCCCCGCATCCCTGCGGTCACGGAAGACACGATCAGCCATGTCTGCCACCTGCTCACAGTCGGATGGTGGGTACACCCGGTGAGCGGCGCCACGAACCCTTCGAGTACCGGCTCCGAGGCTCTGCGCGATCGAGTGCTCCCCGGCGGGGTGCCCGAAAGGGAGGATCGCAAACGGTCCGGATCTTCCGGGTGCCCCGCTCGCCGAGAACGCTGTCACCGACGATCACCCGCGCTGCGACCCGGTCGCAAACCCACCGTCGTTTTAATTAGCAAAGCTAATGAGTTAAGCTAAGCGTATGCCGACCGTCGTAGCCCAGCAGGTGAAGAGTGATGTCGGGCTGGCGACTGCCCTGAGGTCGTCCACGCTGCGGTTGTCCCGGCAGATCCGCTGGCAGCGCGCGGACGGCGCCGACCTCAGCGCGAACCAACTCGGGGTGCTCGGCGCCCTCGTCAAACACGACGCGATGACGATCGGCGAACTGGCCGCGCACGAGCGGGTCAAGCCGCCGTCGATGACGCGGATCGTCTCCAACATGGAGGAGGCCGGGCTGGTCGTCCGCCGCCCGCACGAGATCGACAAGCGGCAGGTGCTGGTGGAGCTGACGGACTCGGCCCGCGAGCTGACCAACGCGAACCGCCGGCGTCGTGACGAGTGGCTGCAGACCAAACTGAAGACCCTGACCCCTGAGGAGCGCGACATCCTGCGCAAGGCAGCACCGGTACTCGAACGCCTGGCCGCTTCATGAGCCCGACCTTCCGTGCTTTCAAAGTCCGTAACTTTCGTCTCTACGCCTCCGGCGCGATCATCTCCAACATCGGTACCTGGATGCAGCGCGTCGCCCAGGACTGGCTGGTCCTCGAGCTGACCCATTCGGGTACGGCGCTCGGCATCGTCACCGGCCTGCAGTTCCTGCCGGCGCTGCTGATCTCGCCGTACGCCGGGCTGATCGCCGACCGGTTCGCCAAGCGGCGGGTGCTGACCATGACCCAGCTGGCGATGGGAACCGTCGCGCTGGTGCTGGGCACCCTCACCGTCACCGGCGTGGTGGAGGCCTGGCAGGTCTACGTGCTGGCGTTCGTCTTCGGCATCGGGACCGCGTTCGACGCGCCTACCCGGCAGTCGTTCGTGGTCGAGATGGTCGGCAAGGACGAGCTGTCCAACGCGGTCGGCCTGAACTCGGCGTCCTTCAACGCCGCGCGACTGATCGGCCCGGGGCTGGCCGGCCTGCTGATCCACTGGATCGGGACCGGGCCGGTGATCATTCTGAACGGCATCAGCTACGCCGCGGTGATCCTGTCGCTGTACCTCATGCGTCCAGACGAGTTGCACACGCCGAAGCTGGCCGGCCGCGAGAAGGGCATGATCCGGGACGGCATGCGCTATTTGTGGCGCCGGCCCGACCTGATGATGGTGCTGACCGCGGTGTTCTTCGCCGGCACCTTCGGCCTGAACTTCCAGATGACCGCGGCTCTGATGGCCACCCAGGCCTTCCACAAGGGCGCGGGGGAGTACGGCATCCTCGGCTCGATCCTGGCGATCGGTTCGCTGGCGGGTGCGCTGCTGGCCGCCCGCCGGGTGCGGACCCGCGCGCGGTTGGTGATCGGCGCCGGCCTGGCCTTCGGCGTGATGGTGCTCATCAGCGGCCTGATGCCGACGTACCTGTCCTACGCGCTGGTGCTGCCGCTGGTCGGTTTCACTGCGCTGACCATGCTCACCTCGGCCAACGCCACCATGCAGCTCGGCATCGAGCCGACCATGCGCGGCCGGGTGATGGCGCTCTACATGACGGTTCTGATGGGCGGTACGCCGATCGGCTCACCGTTCATCGGCTGGGTCGGGCAGACATTCGGGGCCCGCTGGTCGCTGATCGTCGGCGGCGCGCTCACTGTGCTCGGCACACTCGGCTCGGTGGTCTACTTCTCCCGGCGCCGCGGCATCTCGATCCGGCCGCGGCTGCTGCCGAGGCCGCGCCTGGAGGTGGTGCCGCAGACCGACCTCGTCGACGCCAAGCGGGTCGTCGCAGAGCCTGCCGCGCCGATCCTCGACAAGCCTGATCCCCAGGTGGCCTAACGGAAGGCGGCGATCACCTGGCCCATTCTTTCCAGGGGTGCCAGGTCGTCGTCGAGGTCGGCCAGCCGGAGCATCACCTCGCTCGCCCCCGCCTCGGCGAGTTCGCGGAACCGGCCGACCTGGTCCGCCACTGTGCCCGCATTGACCGTCGCCGCGTACCGGGCCGGGTTCTGGTTCCGCGGCCGGAGCCGCTCGACCAGCGCATTCACCTGCTGGTGATCAGAGCCCACCAGCGTCGTCGACAACTGCGTGAGCCTCACCTCGCCGGGATCGCGACCAGCCGCCGTGCAATGCTCGCGCAGGACTCCGGCCTTCTGCTTCACCGTGGCGGCGTCGCCGAACACATTCGCCGCGTCGGCGTACCGGGCGGCAAGCTTCAAGGTGCGCCGCTCCCCGCTGCCCCCGAGCAGGATCGGTAGCGGGTCCTGCAGCGGGCGCGGATAACAAGCAGTCTCCGGTACGTCGAGAACGCTGCCGTGGAATGGTTTGTTGCCCGGACCCCACAGCACCGGCAACAACCGCAACGCATCCTCGAGCAGCGCATACCGCTCGCTCACCGGCGGGAACTCCCACCCGTACGCCTTGTGCTCCGCCTCGAACCAGGCCAACCCGAGTCCGCACACCGCCCGACCGCCACTGAGAACGTCCAGGGTGGCGGCGATCTTCCCCAGGTGCGCCACGTTGCGGTACGTGATGCCGGTGACGAGCGTGCCCAGCCGCACTCGGTCGGTGCACGCAGCCAGGTAGGCGAGCGTCGTCCAGCTCTCCAGGAAGTCGTCCCAGGCCCGCCCGACCTGCGGGATCTGCCGGAAGTGATCCATCACGTAGATGCTGTCGAAGCCGCATCGTTCGGCCGTTGTGGCTACCTCGCGCACCCAACTCGCCGTACTGGCTCGGCCGCCCTTGTGCGTGAAGCTGCCGAGGTGGAGACCGAACTGCAGCCCCGTCGGCGCCTCCCGCTGCCGTTGCGCCGCCGCTCCCGCCGCGACGAAAGCCTCTGGTACGACGCGGACGGCCCGGGGCGTGAGCACCTCGTCGTACCCCTCGCCGGCGAGTTGGTCCCTGGTGGCGGCCCAGCTGCGCAGTTGGGCGGTGAGCACGTCCGCGGGGATCCGTTTGGCGCGTTCGCGGTTGCGCCGCCGGCACTCCGCGGCGGGGGTATCGAATGCGACCGCGACACACGGCAGCCCGTTCTGCCGCGCCAACGCCAACCACCCGGTACGCCGCTCGCGGTCGAGGCCGAGCGTGTCGATCACGGTGGTGAGGCGGCGCTCGATGCGCTGGCGAACCACCTGCTCCAACAGGGCGAAGGCGTCCGCGCTAGCGGCGAGATCGTCCTCACCGGCACCGACGAGCGCGCGAAGCCGGTCGCTCGAAACGATCAGGTCGCGCGCGAACGCGCCCGCCGCCCAGGTGGACTTCCCGGCGGCGCCTGGCCCCACCAGGATCACCACCGAAGGTGACGGCAGATTCCGATCGGTGCCCTCAGTGCCCTCAGTGTCCTCACTGCCCGGCTGGTTGTTCGACTCCATCTGGCCAGTCTGACCTCCGGTGGCGCGCCGCGATAAGAAGCTCGCCGTTTTGGTACAGCGGATTCGATGTAGTACATCGAATCCGCTGTACAAACCCGGCGGAGGTTCAGGCCGCTGTCCTGACAGCGTTTGCCGTTGGCAACAAGCCGCCTGCCGTCGTCCGGGCCGAAACTACGGTGCCGGTGTCGGTGCCGGCCCGTAGGCTTGTCGGATGCGATTGTTCGTGGCTGTCGTGCCGCCGTTGGAGGTTGTCGAGCATCTGACCGAGTTCGTCGAACCGCGCCGGTCCTATCCGGACGAGGACATCCGCTGGGCCGCTGAGGAGAACTGGCACATCACTCTGGCGTTCCTGGGGGATGTGCCCGATTACAAGACCGATGACCTGGCCGACGGGCTGGAGCGGGCCGCCGGGCGGCAGAAGCCGATCGACCTGCAGTTGGCCGGGTCCGGGGCCTTCCCGAGTGTGGCCGACGCGCGCGTGCTGTGGACCGGCGTACGGGACCAGGCCGCAGCGTTGCCACACCTGGCGACGACGACGAGGGCGGCGGCGAACAAGGCCGGCGTCACCGTGGACGGGCGGAAGTTCACGCCGCATCTGACGCTGGCGCGGCTGCGGCGGCCGATGGACGTGGCGCGCTGGGTGCGGATCTTCGACGGCTACCAGGGTCCCGACTGGACCGCAGAGGGTATCGAGTTGATCTCCTCCCGTCTAGGCCAGGGTCCGAGCCAGGGCGCGGCCTACGACACGGTGGGCGAATGGAGCTTCTTAGGGTAGCCTTCCGAAGGTTAGCCATGCCTAAACTCTGGGAGTTTCCGTCATGCTCGCCAACTACCTCATCGGGCTCCGCGAGGGCCTTGAGGCGTCTCTCGTGGTCAGCATTCTCGCCACCTTCCTGGTGAAGTCCGGTCATCGCGATCGGCTGCGCTACCTCTGGATCGGTGTCGGGGCGGCGCTTGCGGCGGCTGTGGCCGGCTGGGCGCTGCTGCAGTTCATCACTGCGCTGACGGCCCGCTCGTTCACCGCGCAGGAGACGATCGGCGGGATGATGTCGATCCTCGCCGTCGGCTTTGTGACCTGGATGATCTTCTGGATGCGCAAGGCCTCCCGGTCGCTGAAGAAGGAGTTGACCGACCGTCTGGACCGGGCCTTGCAGGTCGGGCCCGGTGCGGTCGCCCTGCTGGCCTTCCTGGCGGTCTTCCGCGAAGGCATCGAGTCGGCCTTCATCGTCTACGCCTCCGCGGCCACCGCTACGACGGCGTCGCCGTTGATCGGGGTTCTGCTCGGCATGGCCACGTCGGTGCTGCTGGGGCTCGGGATCTACCGCGGCGCGGTGCGGATCAACCTGGGCACGTTCTTCACCTGGACCGGCGGATTGCTGATTCTGGTCGCGGCCGGCATCTTCGCTTACGGCTTGCACGACCTGCAGGAAGCCAACCTGCTGCCGGGCTTGGAGACCCTGGCCTTCGACATCTCCCACATCATCCCGCCGTCCAGCTGGTACGGCGTGCTGCTGAAGGGGGTCTTCAACTTCAACCCGGCACCGACTGTGATCGAGGCGACCGCCTGGCTGGTCTATCTGGTCCCCGTGCTGGTCCTCTACCTCCGTCCGGTCCGACGCAAGGTCCCGCCGTCGGTGGTCGCGGCTGAAACGGCCTGAGCCGACCTATCTCACTCGTCCCAGGAGCGACACCCATGATCACCACCACGGCCCGCCGCGCTGCCGCGGTCACCACCACATTGCTGTTCGTCGGCCTGACCGGTTGTGCCAAGGACACCCCGGCAGCTGCACCGGGTGACACCGCCGGGCCGGTCACGGTCAAGGCGACCGACTCCGAGTGCACGCTGAACAGGGCCGAGGTCAAGTCCGGCACCAGCACTTTCTCAGTGTCCAACGGCGGCAGCAAAGTCACCGAGTTCTACGTGTACGCCGAGGGTGACCGGGTGATGGGTGAGGTGGAGAACATCGGGCCGGGCCTGAAGCGGGACTTGATCGTCGAGCTGCCGACCGGCAAATACCAGGCCGTCTGCAAGCCGGGCATGGTCGGCGACGGCATCCGTGGCGACCTCACCGTGGTGGGTGACGCTACGACTCAGGTCGACGAGGATACTGCGTTGAAGCAGGCCGCCGACGGCTACCAGCGCTACGTGAACTCGCAATCGATCGCGCTGGAGGAGCGGACCACCGCCTTCGTCAACGCGGTCAAGGCGGGCGACGTGGCCAAGGCCAAGGCGCTCTACCCGGTCGCCCGCACCTACTGGGAGCGGATCGAGCCGGTCGCGGAGTCGTTCGGCGACCTGGACCCGAAGATCGATGCCCGGGTGAACGACGTCGAGGCGGGCGCCGAGTGGACCGGGTTCCACCGGATCGAGCAGGCGCTGTGGGTGTCCAACAACACCTTGGGCATGGAGAAGTACGCCGACAAGCTGTTGGTCGACGTGAAGACTGTGGTGGCCAAGGCCAAGGTCGTGAAGCTCAACCCGCTGCAGCTAGCGAATGGCGCCAAGGAACTGCTGGACGAGGTCGCCACCGGCAAGATCACCGGCGAGGAAGACCGCTACTCGCACACCGACCTGTGGGACATCCAGGCCAACGTCGAGGGTTCGCAGGCTGCGATCCAGGCGCTCCGCCCGGCCCTGCAGCAGCGCGATGCGGCCCTGGTGACCACGCTGGACGCCAACTTCAAGGCCGTTTTCGCGGCACTGGACAGGTACCGCAGCGGTGGCGGCTTCAAGCCCTACCAGCCGACGGAGGCGGAGCGGAAGCAGCTCGGCACCGTGGTGGACGCGCTGGCCGAGCCGGTCAGCAAGGTCGCCGGGGTGATTGCACAGAAATGACCGAGCGCAGGGGAATCTCCCGTCGCGGTCTGCTGGGAGCCGCGGGCGCGGCCGTCGCCACGGGCGTCGCCGGGTACACCGCACATTCGCTGGCCTCCGGCGAGGAGTCGCAGGCCGCCGACAACAGTGGCCCGGTCGAGTTCCACGGCGCGCACCAGGCCGGCATCGTCACGCCTGCCCAGGACCGCCTGCACTTCGCCACCTTCGACGTAACAACGACCAAGCGCGACGACCTGATCGCATTGCTGAAGGAGTGGGCGGCCGCTGCGGCTTTGATCACCACCGGCCGCGACATCGGCCAGTACGGCGCGGTGAACGGTCTGAGCGAGGCGCCACCGGAGGACACCGGCGAGGCGATCGGACTACCGCCGGCACGGCTGACCCTGACGATCGGCTTCGGTGCCAGCTTGTTCGTCGATGCTCAGGGCAAGGATCGGTTCGGCGTGGCGAGCAAGCGTCCGGCGGGCCTGGTGGACCTGCCCCACTTCATCGGCGACAACCTCGACCCGGCCCGCTGCGGCGGCGACATCGCCGTACAGGCGTGCTCGGATGACCCGCAGGTGGCGGTACACGCGATCCGCAACCTGGCCCGGATCGGGTTCGGCACGGTGGCGGTGCGCTACTCCCAGCTGGGCTTCGGCCGGACCTCCTCGACGTCGCGTGCGCAGACCACGCCGCGCAACCTGTTCGGCTTCAAGGACGGCACCAACAACCTCAAGCTGGAGGACACCTCCAAGCTCGAGGAGCAGCTCTGGGTCCAGCCGGCGGACGGACCGGACTGGATGGTCGGAGGCTCCTATCTGGTCGCGCGGCGGATCCGGATGACCATCGAGACCTGGGACCGCACCTCGCTGGGCGAGCAGGAGTCCATCATCGGCCGGGGCAAGGGCACCGGCGCACCGTTGGGCAAGGCAGACGAGTTCGACCCGATCGACTCCACGGCGAAGGCCGCCGACGCTGCGCTGAAGGTGTCGGCGGACTCACACGTCCGACTGGCCCACCCACAGTTCAACAACGGCGCCGAACTGCTCCGCCGCGGCTACAACTTCGTCGACGGCTCGGACGGTCTCGGCCGGCTGGACGCCGGGTTGTTCTTCCTGGCCTACCAGCGGGACCCCCGCAAGCAGTTCATCCCGATCCAGCAGCAGTTGTCTCGGTCGGACAAGATGAACGAGTACATCCGCCATGTCGGCTCAGGCGTCTTCGCCTGCCCGGGTGGTGTCGCGGCCGGCTCCTTCTGGGGCGAGAAGCTCTTTGGCTGACCCGTCGAGCTCGCGGGGCCGCTGCGCTTGGTCGGTCGGGATCACGATCGACAACGTGACCGCCTTCCCGCTCGGCTGCCCCTGCCGGATTCATTTCTCACTATCGAGCTCGCCCGCGTCGGCGTAGCGCGCGCCGGCCGCTGAACCGACCGGTACCGCGTTGTCGATCTCGGCCAGGTCGGCAGGGCTGAGCTCGACCTCAACCGCGCCGAGGGACTCGGTCAGCCTGGTCCGGGTGCGGGCGCCGACCAGCGGGATAATGTCCTTGCCCTGCGCCGCGACCCAGGCGACGGCGAGCTGTGCAACCGTCACACCCTTGCTCTCGGCAATCTTCCGGAGGGCGTCGACCAGGGCGAGGTTGCGCTCCAGGTTCCCTTCCTGGAACCGCGGGCTGAAGCTGCGGAAGTCCCTGGCGGTCAGATCGCGGTCCGGTGTCCAGTGGCCGCTGAGCAGTCCGCGGGAGAGCACGCCGTACGCGGTCACGCCGATGCCGAGCTCACGCGCAGTCGGCAGGATGTCAGCCTCGATGCCGCGGGAGAGCAGCGAGTACTCGATCTGCAGGTCCGAGATCGGGTGCACGGCGGCAGCCCGGCGCAGCGTGTCCGAGCCGACCTCGGAGAGGCCGATGTGCCGGACGTGGCCGGCCCGGACCAGCTCGGCCAGTGCCCCCACGGTCTCCTCGATCGGGACCTGCGGATCCAGCCGGGCCGGCCGGTAGATGTCGATGTGGTCGGTGCCGAGTCGGCGCAGGCTGTAGGCGGCGAAGTTCTTGATCGCGACCGGCCGGGTATCGGCGCCGTTCCAGCCGCCGTCAGGATCGCGCAGCGCACCGAACTTCACGCTGATGGTGACCTGGTCGCGGTCCCGGCCGCGGAGCGCGTCACGTAGCAGCATCTCGTTGTGGCCCATGCCGTAGAAGTCACCGGAGTCCAGCAGGGTGATGCCGGCGTCGAGAGCGGCGTGGATTGTGGCGACCGATTCGGCCTCGTCGGCCGGGCCGTACAGATCGGACATGCCCATCAGGCCGAGGCCGAGGGCGGAGACAGCGGGGCCGGTGCTGCCGAGTTGGCGAGTGCTCAGGGTGGTCATCGTGCTCTCCTAGCGATGTTTCCGTTGGTAGTGATTCCAAGGTAGCACCGGTAGCATATCAGTGCTACCTCAGATCTGTTATCGTTGGAACATGAGTGAAAGCATGAGTGAAAAGACAGCCAGCGAGCTGACCGGGACGACCCGCGACCGGTTGGTCCAGGCGGCCGCCGACCTGCTGTCCGAGGGCGGTCGTGACGCGGTGTCGACCCGGGCCGTGAGTGCGGCCGCGGGCGTGCAGGCGCCGACGTTGTACCGGCTGTTCGGCGACAAGGACGGCCTACTCGACGCGGTCGCGGCGTACGGGTTCGAGCAGTATGTGGCGGGCAAGCAGGCGCTGGGGGAGACGGCCGACCCGGTGGAGGACCTGCGCCGCGGCTGGGACCTGCACATCGAGTTCGGGCTCTCGCAGCCGGCGTTCTACGTCCTCATGTACGGCGAGGTGCGACCCGGCAAGATCTCGCCGGCGGCCCAGGACGCGGCGGGGATCCTGCGCGGAATGGTCGCGCGGGTGGCGGCGTCCGGCCGGCTGCGGATGAGTGTGGAGCGGGCCGCGCAGCTGGTGGGGGCGACCGGCCGGGGCGTGGTGATGGAGTTGATCTCCACCCCGCCGGAGGAGCGCGACCTCGAGCTGTCCGCGATCGTCCGGGAGAACACCCTGCAGGCGATCGTCACCCCGATCCGCCCGGACCTGGTGTTCCCGGCGTACCAGGCTGTCGTCGATCTGCCAAGCCGGGCGGTGGCGCTACGCGCGGCGCTGGAGCAGCAGCCCGCCACCGTGTTGACGAAGGCTGAGCGGGGTGTGCTGGCGGAATGGCTCGACCGTATCGCCGACGCACCCGCGCCCGCCGGGAGGGAGTGAGCCGGGCGGGCGAGGGTGCGTCGTACGGCGTTACTTGACGGCGCCGGCGGTGACGCCCGCGACGAAATGGCGCTGCGCGAGCAGGAAGCCGATCACGACCGGGACGCTGACCACCAGGGCTGCGGCCATGATCTGGTTCCAGTACACGTTGGTCTGAGTGGAGTACTGCCGCAGGCCGACCGACAACGTTCGGTTGGCCTCCGTCGTCATCACCGACGCGAAAAGCACCTCACCCCAGGCCGTCATGAACGAGTAGATCGCCACCGCGATCACACCCGGCCGCGCCGCAGGCAGGACCACCCGGACCAGTGCGCCCATCGGTCCGCAGCCATCGACCAGCGCTGCCTCATCCAGCTCGCGCGGGATGCTGTCGAAGTAGCCCGCCAGCATCCAGATCGAGAACGGCAGGCTGAAGGTCAGGTAGGTGATGATCAGGCCCAGCCGGGTGCCGACCAGTTGCAGGCCGATCGAGTCGTTGATGTTGACGAAGATCAGGAACAGCGGCAGCAGGAACAGCACGCCTGGGAACATCTGCGTCGACAGCACCGTGCTGGTAAAGACCGTCCGGCCGCGGAAGCGGAACCGGGACACCGCGAACGCGGCCAGGATGGCGATCGCCACGCTTGCCACGGTCGCGACCACCGACACGATCGTGCTGTTGACGAAGTACAGCGCTAACGGCACTGTCCGCCACATGTCCACGAACGGGGCGATGGTGAGGTGGCTGGGCCACCAAGCGAAGGCTCCCTGTACATCGCTCAATGGCTTGAGTGACGAGGTGAGCATCACGTACAGCGGGATGATCGTGAAGACCCCGAGAACGACGAGCACGACCGCCCGGTAGATCTTGAAGCCCTTGGTGTCACGCATTACGCGACCTCCGGCTGGTAGTGACGAGGTAGATGCTGGTGACAACCATCAGGAAGATCAGCAATAGCACGGACATCGCCGCGCCGGAGCCGAAGTTCCAGGTCAGGAACGACGCGTTGTAGATATGGAACGTGATCAGGTCACCCGCAGGCGGCTGCGCCGTACCGAACAGCACGTAGGGGGTGTTGAAGTCACTGAACGTCCACAGGAACAGCACCAGCACGAGCACCAGGTTCACCGGCCGCAGTGACGGCAGCGTGATGTTGCGCCATTGCCGAACCGAACCCGCACCGTCCACCGAGGCGGCCTCGTAGACGTCCCGCGGGATGCTCTGCAGCCCTGCCATCAGGGTGAGGAATGCGAACGGCCACAACCGCCACACCGCCACCGTGATGAGTGAGGTGAGGGCGTTGCCACCGAGCAGCCAGAAGGGCCGGTCCGACAGCACACCGAGGTTGTCGACCAGCATGTGGTTCACTGCGCCGGTATCGCGTTGCAGCATGAAGTTCCAGGTCAGGATCCCCGCGTACGCCGGCAGCGCGTACGGCACCAGGAACAGCGTCCGCACCGCACTGCGGCCCCGGAACGGCGGCTGCAGCGCGACCGCCGCCGCCATCCCGAGGCACCAGGAAAGCGCCACCGTGATGAGGGAGAAGGCCACCGTGACGCCGAACGATCGCAGCAGGTGCTGTCCGACCGTGCCATTCAGGTCGACCGCGACCCGGTAGTTGTTGAAGCCCGCCCAGGGGGCCGCCGACCAGTTCGCGATGAAGAACTTGGTCAGCTTCACGAAGCTCATCCAGATCCCGACGAGCATCGGGATGATGTGGATCAGCAGCTCGAGCAGGACGGCCGGGGCGAGCAGCAGGTAGGGCAGCTTCCGGCTCAGGCCGGGTCTGTGGTCCGGTCCGCGCCGCTTCTTGTCCTGCGGTTTCACCCGCTCGGCTCCGGCGCCGAGCGGCGCGTCGTCTGTGGCGACGGACATCGGTCGCCTCCTGTCTGTGGATGGCGGTGTCAAAGGCTACGAGAGGTGGCCCGGGCGTGTGGGCCGGGCCCCTGCGTGGGTAAGCCGCCGGCCGTGACCTGGTCCTGCGCGTCCTTCAGTGCTGCCTTCACATCATCGGCGCTGACCGTGCCGCCGGTGGCGATCTTGCCGAACAGCCCGTTCATCGCCTTGCCGACGGTGCTCTCGAACTGGTCCTCGGCCGGCACCAGCGGCAGCGGCTTGGACTTGGTCGCGTAGATGTCCTGGAAGGTCGCCGCCTCGGCCGGGTTGTCGGTGAAGACCGGCTTCGCGCCCTTCAGCACCGGCAGCGCGGAGAACGGCTTGCCCAGTGTCGTCTGGGTGTTGGCGTCCGTCATGTACTTGACGAACTTCAGCGCCGCGTCCTTGTTCTTGGTGTTCTTGAAGATCGACAGGTTGATGCCCGCCACGTGGCTGGCGACCTGCTTGCCGCCGGCCGGCGCAGGGAAGGCGGTTACGCCGTACTCGCTGCTCTTCATGCCGTTGGCGACGATGGAGGAGTCGGCGTTGTTCTGGTTCAGCACCATCGCGACCTTCTTCGTCGCGAAGTCGTTGACCGCCTTGGTGCCGTTGTCGTACTGCGCGTTGGAGGTGTTGGCGACCTTGTCCTTCTGCATCAGGTCGAGGTAACGCAGCACGCCCTGCACGTTGCCGTCGCCGGTGAAGGTCGGCTTGCCGCCGGCGTCGAACCAGTCGGCGCCGTTCTGGGCGGCGTTGATGAAGGCGAAGTGCACGTTCTCGGTGTAGCTACCGGCAGCGAGCGCCATCCCGTAGGTCTTCTTCGCGGGATCGGTCAGCTTCTTCGCGGCAGCGACCATCTCCTCCCACGTCTTCGGCGGCTGCAACCCGGCGGCGGCGAACATCGCCTTGTTGTAGTAGAGCC
>JAWWPC010000193.1:0-18042 GCA_033851055.1 Kribbellaceae bacterium
CATCTGCGGCGAGCACGGCGGCGATCCCGACAGCATCCACTTCTTCCACGACGCAGGCCTCGACTACGTCTCGTGCTCACCCTTCCGCATCCCCGTCGCCCGCCTCGAAGCCGGTCGCGCCACCCTCTCCTAACACCAACACCGCGCAATGGACCGTTCCCGCTTTGGTGGACAGCGGGGGTAGCTGCCCGATTCGTCGGGAGTGGGAGCAGCAATACACAACGGCGGAGTACCTCGATCTGCTGTCGTCGTACTCGGGTCATCGCGCCTTGGCAGCCGACGCTCGGGACGGTCTGTATGGCTGCATCGCGGCTCTGATCGAGGCCGATGGGGCCGGATCACCAAGCGTTATCTCACCCAACTGACCGCAGCGACGGTCCTCTACCAAGGCCTTGCATTGGGCCGGTCCACTGGACAAGATCCTGACTATGGCCATCTTCGCGGTACAACTGAGGTTCACTGACTCCGACCGCCGGATGCAGGTGCGGCCGGCCCACCGGGAGTATCTGACCTCGCTGCGAGAAGCGGGCAAGCTGGTCGCGGCCGGGCCGTTCGCCGACGAGTCCGGTGCGTTGCTCTGCTACAACGTGGCCGACGAGGCAGAGCTGCGCGACATCCTCGCGAAGGATCCCTACACGTCGGCCGACGTCTACGAGATCGCCGCCCTGAACGAGTGGAAGCCGCTCTTCCCCTTCGAAACTCCTAAGGCTTGAGCCGAGGTCCTTCAGGTGTTGGCGAGGCGGCGCTGGGTGATCTCGATAAGGCGCGGCTGGTCGGATGTGAGCGCGTCTCTGACGGCGCGGGTGAGGTCGGGGAGCGTGTCCAGGCGCTCGGACGCGATGCCGTAGGAGGCCGCGATCGCGGTGATGTCCATGCCGGGAAGCTCGAGTCCGGGCGTGTCCGGCGCTTTCATCAGGCGGGCGAACTTCTTCAGCGCGGCGTACTCGGAGTTGCGCGCGACGACGAAGACGACTGGGATCTTGTACTGGGCGGCGGTCCACAGGCCGCTGACGGTGTAGTGGACGGCGCCGTCTCCGAGCAGCGCCAGCACGCGCCGGGAGGGGTCGCCGAGCTGCAGGCCGATGGCGGCGGGCAGGCCCCAGCCCAGCCCGCCTGAGGCGGAGAAGTACAGGCTGCCCGGGCGGGTGAGATCGAACCGGTCCCACTTGGTCTCGGCCGACGTCCACTCGTGAGCGATGACGGTGCTGTCGGTCTTGGCCGCGTTGAGCGCGTCGATGATCGCCTCGTCGGTGAACGCGGGCCCGGTCGTGTCGGGCTGCGGGGTGAGGTCGCGGGGCGGTAGCGGCGGGCGGCCGACGCCGGGCATGGCACCGGCGAGCCGGCTAATGGCATCGGAAGGGTCACCGATGAGGATGTGCCCGAACGGAGCGCGGGTGGCCTCGTCGGGGTCAGAGGTAACTGCCCACAGTTCGGCGCCCTCAGGCAGGTAGTCACCTTCGACGAACTCGTGGTACCGGAAGATCGCCGCGCCGAACGCGACGATCAGGTCGTGCTCTTCGAAGTGGCGGGCCACGGTTGGGATCCCGGAAGGGAGGATGCCACGGAAGTTCGGGTGGCGGGTGGGAAACGGGCACCGGGACGGGCTCGGCGCCACCAGCACTGGCATGGCCAGCTGTTCGGCCAGCCGCACCGCACCGTCCCACCCGGCCTGGTTGTCGATGCCGGGCCCGGCCACCATGACCGGGTTCTTCGCCGCGGCCAGCCGGTCCCGGAGCCGGGCGAGCGCCTGCTCGGCCACGACGGGGTCGCCGTCGACGGCCCTGGACTTCAGGTGCCGCAGCGCACTGAGGTCGGCATCGTGGTCCCAGTCATCCAGCGGGAGGGAGATGTAGACCGGGCCGGCGGGCGCCGAGGCCGCCAGCAAGATGCCCCTGGACAGCGCCTGCGGGACATCTGCCGGACGCGGCGGCTCGTGGCTCCACTTCACCAACGGCTCGGCCAGCTTCGGCGCGTCGACGCTGGTCAGCATGGCGTTCAGCGCCGTATAACGGCGCGCCTGCTGGCCGGAGGTGACGATGACAGGGACATGCCCCGACTGGGTGTTCGTCAGGTTGCCCATCGCGTTGCCGGTGCCCGCCGCCGCGTGCAGGTTCACCAGCGCCGGCCTCCCGGTGGCCTGCGCGAAGCCGTCCGCCATCCCGATCGCGGCGCCCTCCTGCAGCGCGAGGATGTAGCTGAAGTCGCAGCCGCGATGTCCTCGAACAGCCTCTCCGGCGGAGCGCGAAGCTGGTCTTCCTACTGACCGTCGTCACGCAACTTAGGCCTCGGGGGTTTCCGTTTCGATGTGGTCGACGTACGCCCAGAGCCAGGCGAGCGGCGCCAGCACCAGCTCGGGCTCATCGGACTCGTCGCCGATGAAAAGCATCGAGCCCTCGCCGGCCGCGATGTCCTCTATTACCGCGGTGCACACCTCCACCGCAAGCTCGAACGGCTGGATCTCCGGGCCGCTCTCCCACTGTGGCCGGGGGAGCGGGAGAACTGGCGCCTCCTCGGTGCCGTTCAGGTCCACCGAGACCTGCTGCAACATCACGTAGAGGTCGTACGAGATAAGCCCGGCCAGGGGCTGACCCTCCACGCCGATCAGATATGGGTCGTCCTCGCCGTCGCGGAAGTGATCCCGCAGTTCGGGCAATGCCCCCGGGAGATCGGCCACCTCGACGTACGGCGGTCCCTCCGGCTCTTCGGGCTCCATACCCTCGGTGCGGATCTGGTCGAACGAGTGCAGCAGATCGCTGAGCTCGGCGTACGCGCCACCGCCGGGAGCGGCCTGTGCCCGGGTCTCCAGGTCGAGCAGGTGCTCGATCAGGTCGTCCTCGAAGTGCAGGTTGTATCGCGGCCGGTCGTGCTCCTTGCCGGCGTTGATCTGGGCGACGATCTGGGTGGAAACCGGCCCGAGCCGCTCGGCCAGGACCTCCAACGGAGTGGTCGGTTTCTCTTCCACGTCGTGGGCGCAGGAGTCGGCGTCCTCGCCCAAGCTGTCGCTCTCCATCGAGAGCAGCACCGAGAACGCTTTGAAGGAGATCAGCGCGGCCGTGGCCAGGTCGCCGTCGCCGATCAGCATCAGCGGATTGGCCCCGGCCTCGGCCCGGCGCAGGTGATCGGACAGCAGTATGGCGGCCTGCTCAACGTTGACCTGGCTCGCCAGCGAGCTGAGGCCGTGGTCGGTGTCGACACCGAGCTGCTCCACCAGAGTCTCGGAGCTCATGTCGAACTTGGAGCGCAGGTAGTACCGCAGCCAGCCGGCGTCGACCGGGTTCCCGAGTAGCTCCGCGACGCGGGCCCGGAAGTCCGCCAGGTCGGCGATCGCGAGGACCACCAGTACCGGCTGGTCGCCGTCCCCGATCACCAGCGGCCGGGTGTCGCCGTTCGCGAATCCCTCGATCACCTGGGCCAGGCCTTCGGCAGCCGCTTCCAGCGGCCAGGACTCGGCCTCGAACTCGGTCACCTCCCCGTTGGCGCTGATGTCGGGCATCTGCTTGTCCTCTCCGGGGCTGCGGGTGTTGACTACTCTATGGGTGACCGGTCCCATCAGGGGCGGCCGACAGGCGTGGCACGACGTTCGCTACGCTGTGAGCGGCGAGTCGGCGAGGCGGTATCTCACATGTGAGATAAGGTCCCGAGCCATGACTGATGACTACCTCAGCCGGATCGGCAATCTCATCCGGGACGCCCGCAAGCACCGCGGCTGGACGCAGACCCAGCTCGCCGATGTGCTCGTCACCAGCCAGAGCGCCGTGAATCGGATCGAGAAGGGTCATCAGAATCTCACTCTCGAGATGCTCGCCCGGATCGGCGAAGCACTCGACTCAGAAATTGTCTCTCTCGGCGGAGGTCCGGTCCACCTTCGGGTAGCCGGCGGGCGCAGGTTGTCCGGATCGATCGACGTGAAATCCAGCAAGAACGCCGGCGTCGCCCTGCTCTGCGCCACCCTGCTGAACAAGGGCCGCACCACGCTGCGCAAGGTGGCAAGGATCGAAGAGGTCAACCGGCTGCTTGAGGTGTTGAACTCGATCGGTGTGAAGACCACCTGGCTGAACGACGCGGGCGACCTGGAGATCGTCCCGCCGGAGCACCTGGACCTCGGCTCGATGGACGCCGACGCGGCTCGTCGGACTCGCAGCATCATCATGTTCCTCGGCCCGCTGCTACACCGCGAAGACACCTTCCAGCTCCCGTACGCCGGTGGTTGCGACCTCGGCACCCGCACCGTCGAGCCGCATATGTCCGCGCTGCGCCCGTTCGGCCTGGAAATCAAGGCGACCGGCGGTGAGTACCACGCGATGGTCAACCGGGCGGTCTCGCCGGTCAAGCCGATCGTACTGACCGAGCGCGGCGACACGGTGACCGAGAACGCGATCATGGCCGCGGCCCGCAACGACGGCGTCACCGTGATCCGCAACGCCAGCTCGAACTACATGGTCCAGGACCTGTGCTTCTACCTGGACCTGCTCGGCGTGAAGATCGACGGTATCGGCACCACCACGCTGACCGTGCACGGCAAGGCCGAGATCAACGTGGAAGTCGACTACGCGCCGTCGGAGGACCCGATCGAGGCGATGAGCCTGCTCACCGCGGCCATCTTGACCGGCTCCGAGATCACCATCCGGCGGGCTCCGATCGAGTTCCTCGAGATCGAGCTGGCCCTGCTCGAGGAGATGGGCCTCGACTACAAGCGCACCGACGAGTACCTCGCCGAGAACGGTCGGACCCGGCTGGTCGACCTGACCACCCGGCCGTCCCAGCTGCACGCGCCGATCGACAAGATCCACCCGATGCCGTTCCCCGGGCTGAACATCGACAATCTGCCGTTCTTCGCGGTGATCGCGGCCTCGGCGACCGGCCGGACCCTGATCCACGACTGGGTCTACGAGAACCGTGCGATCTACCTGACCGACCTGAACAAGCTAGGCGGCCGGGTCAAGCTGCTCGACCCGCACCGGGTGATGGTGGAGGGCCCGACCCACTGGTCCGGCGCGGAGATCATGTGTCCGCCGGCACTGCGTCCAGCCGTCGTCATCTTGATCGCGATGATGGCCGCAAAGGGCACCTCGGTCCTGCGCAGCGTCTACGTGATCAACCGTGGCTACGAGGACCTGGCCGCTCGCCTCAACTCCCTCGGCGCCCAGATCGAAACCTTCCGCGACATCTGAGCCCCACCGCAAGGTTCAGGCGGCGAGGATCTTGCCGGTGAGGAAGGCGGTTGCCTGCTCGATGACGGTCGGGTCGCTGAGGATCCGGCCGTGGCCGAGGCCGGTCGTCTGCAACAGGCGCGCCCTTTCCCCGTACGCCGTAACGAGGCGCAGCGCCTGGGCTGGATCGACTACCCCGTCCAGGTCGTTGTGTACCACCAGCAGCTCGCATTCGGCCGGATGCGCCGCCGAGAACCTCGTCCAGATGTCGCCGTCGCCCTCGAACAGACCGCGCTCGATCGCGCGGCACAGCGCCCGGTTGACCCTCGGCCTCAGCCGCAACTCCTTGCAGAACGCGTCGACCAGGTACTCGAACTCGCCCACCCCGCTGATCGTCACGACCCGTCCCGCCGCCACGCCCTCCCGCACGGCGTACAGGGCGAACAGCGCCCCGAGCGAATGCGCCATCACGCCCTCGAAGGTCCCGTGCTGCTCCGCTAGGCGACGGATGATCCGCTGATGGTCGAGGATCGTCCCGGCTGGTCCGTCGGTATCACCGTGCCCAGGTGCGTCGTACGAGATCGGGCTATAGCCCAGTTCGAGCAGCCGCGCCACGAACGCGGCGTACCGGGAGGCGCGCGAACGCCAGCCGTGCACGAGCAGCACGGGTCGCCGGCCGTCGCCCCACGCGTACGTGACGATGCCGTCGACGACTTCGACCCGGGCGGCGTCGTGGATCGCGCGTTCGGCGGTACGCACCCGGCCGCGGACCAACGGACGTCGCCACAACTCGAAGGCAAGCCTCCCGGCGCTTCCCGGCGCGACGACTGAGACCGCATTGATGCTCGCCCGCATCACACGAACCGCAAGGCTCATCGCGCACTCCAGTGGGGATCCCGGCCGGCCAGTCCGAGCCAGCGGTCGCCTGCTGACGCGTCCGCAGCCACCGGTACGACGGGTGCGAACGGGCTGCGGGCCGATCGCTCAGCCGGCATCAGTACGGCGAGATCGAGCGCGGCCTCGGCCAGTTCTTCCGGGATCGGGTCGGGGAATCCCACGCTCCGCGCAACGTCCCACGAGTGCGTCAGGTAATCGATGAAGTGCATCGCGACGGCGATCCGGCCCGGGTGGATGCCGAACTCCCGCACCTCGACCGGAGCATCCAGTACGCCGTCCGGCGCAAAGGCTGCGGTCACGGCCTCGACCGAGCCTGGGTAGTCGGTCAGGGCACTCGCATCTGCGGTTCCCGGCTGCCAGACCTCCCGGCCCACCTCACCGGGCGGCCTGATCGCGTTCGCCGCGAAGCCGCGGTTCTCCGCTACCAGATGGGCGATCAGTTCGCCCAATCGCCAGTCGCCACACGGCGTCGGGAGATCGAGTTGGGCCGGGCTGACCTCGGCCACGACGGCCAGGCTCACCGCTACGGCCGCTCGGTCGAGAGTGCGCGGATCGAGCTTGCTGAGTACGGAGATCACGGACTGACCTGCTCTCTTCAAGATACTATACGAACGGTCGTATTATTAGTTTGGGAAGCAGGTCACGTCAAGCCCACTAAGATCCGGGAGACTCTGCAGAGGAGGTAGGCGGTGGAAGCTCGTATCGATGGCCGGCTGCGGCGTGGCGACCAGACCCGCCGCGCGGTCCTCAAGCATGCGGTCGACATCGCCTCGGTCGACGGCCTCGAAGCTCTGTCGATCGGTCGGCTCGCGAAGGATTTGGAGATCAGCAAGAGCGGCCTCTTCGCGCACTTCGGGTCGAAAGTGGAGCTCCAGCTCGCCACCATCCGCGCGGCCAGACGCATCTACGCCGTGGCCGTCGTCGAGCCCGCCCTGGCGGTGCCGCCAGGCCTCGGTCGGCTCTGGGCGCTGAGTGATAGCTGGCTCGACTACTCGAAGCGCCGGGTGTTCCCGGGCGGCTGCTTCTTCGCCAAGGCCACCCACGAGTACGGCGCCCGCCCGGGCCAGGTCCACGATCTGCTGGCCGCGGCCAACCGTGAATGGCTGGACCTGATCGAGCAAACCATCGAAGAAGCCGGCGAACTGGGGGAGTTGGAGGCCGATCCCAGCCAGCTCGCCTTCGAGCTCAACGCCTTCTACGACTCCGCGAACATGGCCTCACTGCTGCGTGACAACGACGACGCCGTCTACGAGCAGGCCCGTCACTCCATCCGCGTCCGGTTGGAGGCTGCCGCCAAAGCCGGTACGCCGCTGCCCTGGATCGGCTGACCCGCAAGGAATTTCGGCGGCTGGTACTGGCTCCTCTTGGCCGCCGTGAACGGGACACCCGTGCCGCCGTCTCTGGCGCCGGTGTTCGGCTGGTTCCTGACGGCTCTGCGGCAGCATCCGAATCCTTGAGGGTTGACCGTCGGGATTAACTGGGTACACTGTACGAAGTTAATCTCGACGGTGTTGAGGAGTGGGTTTGACCGAGACGCAGAGCATGCCGAGCACGTCCGGCTTCGTCCCGAGTGAGGCAGACCTGGCGAGTGTCCAGGCCTGGCTCGAGCGGTACGACGCGCTGGCGGTGGCGCGGGACTACGAGGGGATGGCCGACGAGGCGGTCTTCCCGCTCAACGAGGTGACCGACGACGGGCAGGGCAACGCGAAGGCCGAGCAGTTCAGCCGCGAAGGGTTCGTGGCCCAGATGGCAGCGGTGATGGGCGGCGGCGACGTCACGATGGAGACCACCCGCACTCCGCACTTCCTGTCCGCGAGCCTCGTCTTCGTGATCACAGACGGCACGATGACCTACGGAGGCCAGACCCAGCCGATCCGCTACGGCGACCTGCTCCTCAAGATCAACGGCACCTGGCACTTCCAGTCGATGATCCAAGGCGGCTGGGCCTAATCCCTTGCGTCCGAAGAACCTTGCGCCATAACCCAAGGTTCTTCGGACGTAAGCGGAAATGTAGGTGGCGGTGGTTAGGGTAAGGGGGTGCGGAAGCAGTCTGAGGGGTATGACGAGCATGATGCGGAGCGGTGGGTGGCGGAGCCGGTCAAGCGGCCCGGCCGGACCGCGTTCGCGCGCGATCGTGCGCGGGTGCTGCACAGTGCTGCGCTGCGACGGCTCGCTGCCAAGACCCAGGTGGTCACCGCCGGCAGTGACGACTTCGTCCGGAACAGGCTGACCCACAGCCTGGAGGTGGCTCAGATCGGTCGTGAGTTGGCGAGCACGCTCGGCTGCGATCCCGACATCGTGGACGCCGCCTGCCTGGCGCACGATCTCGGTCATCCGCCCTTCGGGCACAACGGCGAGCGCGCGCTCGATCAACTGGCGGAGGGCATCGGCGGCTTCGAGGGCAACGCGCAGACCCTGCGGCTGTTGACCCGGCTGGAGTCGAAGACGTTCGATCCGGCCGGGCGGAGCGTCGGGCTCAACCTCAGCCGCGCCACCCTCGACGCGGCCACCAAGTATCCGTGGCCGCGCCGCGACGGTGAGCGCAAGTTCGGCGTGTACGACGATGACGCCGAGGTGTTCCGCTGGCTGCGTCACGGTGTCGAGGCGGGGGACCGGCGCTGTCTCGAGGCCCAGGTGATGGACTTCGCCGACGATGTGGCCTATTCCGTGCACGACGTGGAAGACGGCATCGTTGCCCACAGCATCGACCTGGAGCGGGTCGGAGCGGAGCGGGCGCAGTACTGGGAGAGCGTCCGGCGCATCTACTTGCCAGAGGCAACGGATGAGCAGCTGGACGAGGGCTGGCGACGGCTGACCGGGCTGGCCTACTGGCCGAGCGCGGCCTTCGACGACAGCCGCCGGGCACTGGGCGGACTGAAGGATCTCACCAGCCAGCTGATCGGCCGGTTCTGTGCTGCCGCCGAGCAGGCGACGCACGCGAGGTTCGGCCGCTCCCGGCTGATCCGGTACGAGGCGGACCTGGTCGTGCCGGACGGCATCCGCACCGAGATCGCCCTGCTCAAGGGCGTCGGCATGTTCCACGTACTGAACTCGCCGGAGCGCCAGGCCCGCCGGGCGGTCCAGCGGGAGCTGCTCACCGAACTCGTCGAGGCGCTCTGGAAGTCGGCCCCGCGGGTGCTGGACGCGGCCTTCGCCGCGGATTTCGCCGAGGCGGCTGATGATGGCGCCCGGCTCCGCGTGGTGGTTGACCAGGTTGCCTCCCTGACCGATCCCTCAGCCCAGGCCTGGCACCAGCGACTCCTCGGCTGAGGTGTTACCGCGACCCACCTGCGCCGCTCGCGAGGTGGTGCGAGCGGCGCAGGTCAAAGGGATGTCAGCTGACAGATTCGAACGGCAGCCGCAGGCCCAACTCACCCGGGACCGGCTGATTGGTCAGCCGGATCTGGTCCAGCTCCTTGGTCGACAGCGCCCGGCGGTAGACCCGGACGTCGTCAACGGTGCCGTGGAAGCGGTTCGCGCCGTCCACCCGCTGGCCTATGTGAATGCCCTGCACGCCGAACTCCTTGCCCGCGGTGACCGACCCCGGCGGCGCGGCCGCGGACGATACCTCGACTCCGTCCACGATCAGCCGCAACCTGCCGCCGGCGCGTTGCAGCACGACGTGATGCCATTGGTCATCGTTGTATGCCGACGGTGATTGCACGGTGATGTTGAACCGGTCGACGGCCATCAAGGCTCTGATCCGCTTGCTCTCCGGCTCGGCCCGCAGCCACACCTGCGGCGTGGTACCGGAGCCGGTGCGGTAGGCCCACAGGATTGCGTGCGACCCGGTGGTGTCCCCGTATTTGATCCACGTCATGAAGGTGAAGTCGTCCGCACCCGCGTCGATCGACTTGTCGAACGGCACCTCGACGCGATCGTCGACACCGTCCAGGGCGAGTCCGTTGCCGAACTTGCCGGCGGCAACCGTCGCCCCACCTCGCACGTACGCCGGGTTGTGCGCGGGCGCGAGGTCAGCGGTCTGGGGGCCAGGCGCGGGCGGCCCCGGGATACCGGGTGGAGTTCCGTTCGGGGTGGCGAGGTAGGCCTCGTTGAACCTGGCGTACCGGATCGTCTCGTAAGGAGTCGCCACACCCGCCTCGTAAAGCAGCCCGGCCTCATCGCCGTCGAGGCGGACCATGTCCGAGTAGGCCGTCGGGCCCCACCAGAAGACTTTGCCCTGCTGCCATGTGCCCCACGTGCGTGCTTCGTCGTACGAGGAACGTACGGTCATCACCTCGCGAGCAGCGGGGTGTGCCGGCGAAGAGAGCAGGATGCGGTTCTGCTTGGCGCCCTCGTCCCGCGCGCTGAAGCGCAACGTCGAGGCTTGTACGTCGGGCATCTCAAGGTTCGGCAGGGTCTTGAAACGTGAGTCGAAAGTGTCGCCGCCGTCGCTGCTGATGGCATAGGCGCGGCTGCCCGGGTCGGTTCCTCGCTCTCTGGCCAGGGCGTAGATCTTGCCGTTGGTCAACTCGACCACGGTGACCTCCTGGGCGATCACCTTGCCGTCGTCACGGGAGGTGGTCGCGCCGATGTGCCAGGTCTGGCCGGCGTCGTCGCTGTAGAGCAGGTGGGTGCCGTAGACATGCTTGCCGACGCCGTCGTACGTCTCGAAGCTCGCGCCGACAATCAGCCGGCCGGCGTGCTCGCCGTGCTGTAGCTGGATCCCGTGCATCGGACCGGTCGCGTACCAGAAGTTCCACGACGGGAGCTTGCCCTCGGTCAGCTCGCGTGCGGCGGTCCAGGTGGCGCCATTGTCGTCGCTGGTCTGGACGTACGGGTCGCGGTCGCAGCCGTTCGGGCACGGGTTGGGGCCGTTGTGGGTGCTGACCAGCACGATCCGGCCGGTCTTCTGATCCACGATCGGCACCGGGTTGCCGTGCGTGTTGCCGTTGCCCTCGGAAACGACCTGCAGCGGGCCCCAGGTCTTGCCACCGTCGGAGGACCGTCGCAGCACCAGGTCGATGTCGCCGTCGTCACCGCAGTCGGCGACCCGGCCTTCGGCGAAGGCGAGCACCATGCCGTTCGTCGCATGCACGATGGCCGGGATCCGGTAGCAGGCATAGCCGCCCGTCTTTTGCTGGAAGAGGATGTTGTCCTCGACGAATGGAGTCGCCGGCTCCGGTGCGACGGCTTGGGCGGGGGAGGTGGCGGTGGGTGGAGGGTTCGTCGGCGCTGGGCGGGCGGAAGCTGTCGGGGGCGCAGCCACCGCTGCCGCCAGCGCACAGAGCGCGATCAGGCTGGCGGCGACGGGGCGGCCCGGAGTCAGGTGGCGGAGGCGGAGCGACATGGCACTCTCCCTGCTCGGAAACTGGAGGACATGGGATGTCCTGCGTCAACGTAGCGATCCGCCTGCCATCCGGCAAGAGTCTGTCGAGAGGTTCTAGTGGTGTCCCGAACCGGCCGCAGCCTCGGCCTGGGCGATCCGGGCGCGCACATCGCGGAAGTGCAGCCGCATCGCGTCGCGCGCCGTGTCGGCGTCCTGGACACGCAACGCGGCGACGATCTGTCGGTGGTTCGCGATGATGTCGGCGGTCCGGTCGACCGGTTCGCCGAGGAGGTGCTCGACGTCGTGGTAGGTGTCCCAGAACAGGCCGATCAACTGCAGCACCAACTCGTTGCCACAGGCTTCGTACAGCAGCGCGTGGAAGGCCCGATCCGCACCCCGGTCATGTGCCATCGCGGTGACCAGGGCATCCAGCGCGGCCAGTCGTGCTTCGCTGGTTCGAGCCTTGGCTACCTCGCCGATCAGCCCTGTTTCGATGAGTTCGCGGATCTCGACCAGGTCGTGGATCGCACGGATCCCATGGCCCGCGCGGGACCGGACCCGGAAAGCGAGCGAGGCGGTCAGAGCGTTCAGCGAGGCCTGCCCGACGAAGGTGCCGTAGCCGTGCCGGATGTCGACGATGCCGAGTGCCTGCAGGGCTCGGATCGCCTCGCGGACACTGTTCCGGCTGGCCCCGAGCAGTTCCATCAGCTGGGGCTCGGTCGGCATCGCGGCACCCGGAGCGAGTCCGCGCTCGTGGATCAACTCGATGATCCGCTCCTCGAGAGCGGCGCCGGGGCGCATCCGCATCCTGCCTCCTGTGCCGACCGTTGCGCGCAATCTACACCGCTGTAGGACTTGACCGGCCAAGCTCGTTGTCCTATGTTGCGAACGCGCGGACATCCTATGTCCTTCGTCCTACTCATGGCGCCGGCGTGCAGGCCTCACCGAAAATGGGCGGCAAGGCCTAATGTGCATTCATGAGTGACTCACAGCGGATAGTGATCATTGGGGCGAGCTTGGCCGGGGCCACGGCAGCCGAAACCTTGCGGGCCGAGGGCTGGACCGGACAGGTTGTGCTGATCGGTAGCGAGACCGAGTTGCCATACGAGCGGCCGCCGTTGTCGAAGGGTGTGCTGCTCGGCAATGACCAGCCGGAGGTCGCTCAACTCCACGACCGCCAGTGGTACGACGACAACAACATAGAGCTGCGTCTCGGCACCACGGCGACCTCGCTGAACACCGAGACCCGCACGGTGACTCTGGACGACGGCTCGGACCTCCGCTACGACCTGCTGCTGTTCACCACCGGCAGCCGCGTCCGCAAGCTCGACGTACCGGGTGCAGACCTGCCAGGCATCCACTACCTCCGTACTGCCGAAGAGTCGCAGGCTTTGACCGACGCCTACGCCGCCAAGCCGCGGGTAGTCGTCGTCGGAGCCGGCTGGATCGGCCTGGAGGCTGCCGCGGCTGCCCGGGAGCGTGGCTGTGAGGTGACGGTGATCGAGCCCCAGTCCACCGCGCTCGCTGCGGTGATGGGGGAGGAGGTCGGTGAACTGTTCGCGGCGGTGCACCGGCAGCATGGCGTCGACCTTCGCTTCGGCACCGGCGTCGAGGGGTTCGAAGGCGACGACAAGGTGACTGGTGTCCGGACGGACAAAGGCGACCTCATCCCGGCCGACCTCGTGGTCGTCGGCGTGGGGGTCCAGCCGAACACCGAGCTGGCCGAGGCCGCCGGGATCGAGGTTGCAAGCCTGGAGGACGGCTCCGGCATCGTGACCGGACCGGACCTGCGTACGTCGGCGCCCGAGGTGTTCGCGGCCGGAGACGTGGTCCGCTGGGATCACCCGCTGCTCGGTCGCTCGATCCGGGTCGAGCACTGGTCCAACGCGAAGGACAGCGGTGCGGCCGCCGCGAAGGCGATGCTCGGCCAGGACGTGGCGCATGACGCGATCCCGTACTTCTTCACCGACCAGTACGACCTGGGCATGGAGTACGCCGGCGACGTGCCGCGCGGGACGTCGTACCAGGTGGTTCTTCGCGGTGATCCGGCATCAGGTGCGTACCTGGCGTTCTGGCTGGACGACGACAACCGGGTGCTGGCCGGCATGCACGTGAACACCTGGGGCGCCATCGACGCCATCAGGGATCTGGTCCGGTCCAAGGCGCCGGTCGATCCCACGAGGCTCGCCGATCCCGATACAGACCTGTCCGAGGTCGGCACGCCCTCGAACTGACCGTAGACTCGCCGCGTGGCAGGCCGGATCAAGGAAGAGGACATCGCGCTGGTGCGCGAGCGTGCTCGGATCGACGAGATCGTCGGGTCCTACGTGACCTTGAAGAATGCCGGCGGCGGCTCGCTCAAAGGCCTCTGCCCGTTCCACGACGAGAAGTCGCCGTCGTTCAACGTCACGCCGGCCCGGGGCTTCTTCTACTGCTTCGGCTGCCAAGAGGGCGGCGACGTCATCGACTTCATCCAGAAGATCGACCAGATCACCTTCCACGAGGCGGTCGAGACGCTGGCCGCGAAGGTCGGCATCCAACTCCGGTACGACGAGTCCGGTGCGCCGAGGCCTCAGGGCCAGGCGAACCTGCGCCCGCGGTTGGTCGAGGCCAACCGGGTCGCCGCCGAGTACTACGTCGAGCAGCTCTTCGGCGCGAGTGAGGCGATGTCAGGCCGGCAGTTCCTGGATAAGCGGGGCTTCGATCGCGACGCCGCGACCCAGTTCGGCGTCGGTTATGCGCCGCGCGGTGGCGAGGCGATCCTGCAGCACCTGCGAGGTCGCGGCTTCAGCAACGCCGAGATCGTCGCCTCCGGCCTGTGCGCCGAGGGTCAGCGCGGTCCGTACGACCGGTTCCGCGGCCGGCTGCTCTGGCCGATCCGCGACGCGAGCGCCGACGTGATCGGCTTCGGCGCGCGGCGGCTGTTCGACGACGACAAGATCGAGGCGAAGTATCTCAACACGCCCGAGACCGCGATCTACAAGAAGTCCAAGGTCCTGTACGGCGTCGACCTGGCCCGGCGCGAGATCGCCAAGGGCCGTCAGGCGGTCGTTGTCGAGGGCTATACCGACGTGATGGCCTGCCACCTGTCCGGCGTACAGACTGCGGTGGCAACTTGCGGTACGTCGTTCGGCGACGACCACGCCCGGGTGCTGCGCCAGTTGCTGCTGGATCACGACCAGTTCCGCGGCGAGGTGATCTTCACCTTCGACGGAGACGAGGCCGGCCAGCGGGCCGCGTTGAAGGCGTTCAGCGGCGACCAGGCGTTCGCGTCGCAGACCTATGTGGCGGTCGAGCCGGACGGGCTCGACCCCTGCGACCTGCGTCTGCAGAAGGGTGACGCGGCGGTTCGTGAACTGATAGGCCGACGGGTCCCGCTGTACCGGTTCGTGCTCGGCAACGTGCTGTCCAAGTACGACCTGGACCGCGCCGACGGTCGGGTGGACGCTTTGCGCGAGGCGGCCCAGCTGGTCATCAGCATCCGGGACCGCTCGAAGGTGGACGGCTTCACCCGCGAGCTTGCCGGGCACCTCGGTATGGAGGTCGACCAGGTCCGCTCGGAGGTGCATCGCGCTGCGAGCCGTCCACAGCCCGCTGCGGTGCAGCATGAGCGCGGCCCGGTGCAGGTGCAGTCCGAGCCCCCGCCGCCGCCCAGGGTCGACGTACCGAGTCCGCGCGACCAGCGGTTCGTGATCGAGTGGGACATGCTCAAGATCGTGATGCAGTACCCGCAGTTGGTGGGGGAGGCGTTCGACGAGCTCGACGATCAGGACTTCACCCACCCGTGGCTGGCCGCCGTACGGGCCGGTATGGCAAAGGCAGGCGGACCGGCCAACGCGACGCCGGGGGAGACCTGGGTGGTCGCCATCCGCGAGGCGATCGGCATCGACCCGGCTGCGGCTGTCGTCAGCGCGCTGGCAGTGGACCCGCTGCGGCTGGGCCGCGAGCCGGACGAGCAGTACGCCCGCGCGCACCTTGCTCGCCTCCAAGAGCTGACGTGTTTGCGCCGTATCACCGAGCTCAAGTCCAAACTCCAGCGCACCAACCCGATCGAGCGAGCCGACGAGTACAACCGCATGTTCGGCGAGCTCATCGCGCTCGAGCGTTACCGCGCCGACCTCCGCGCCCAAGCCATCACCGGCGCCATCTGACCCAATCGTCGGTCCCTTGTTCCCCGGCGTGTCGTCCTTCGTCGGTCCCTTGAGGCTGTGGACTCGTCTGACCGTCGGCGTACGGGGTTGGGGCGGGGCCGCAGGGTAAGGCCTGAACGGCCGATTCTGGGCGGCTTCATCCACAGGCGTTGAGTAACTGACCAGGCACCAAACGTCGTTGTCCACCGATTCAGAACTCGTCCGTACCGAGGGGTCGAAACGCGGCAGTATCCCTTCCAAGAGAGGGGATACCGGATGGCTGGACTGGACTGCGAACCCGCCGACGTGAACGCGCTGGTGACGTATCTGCGTGAGATCGGGCGGCACGAACTACTGACTTTCGAGGAGGTCAACGAGCTCTCGTCCTGGATCGAGGCCGGGCTGCTTGCCACCGAGCGGGTTGGCCGCGGCGATCCCGACCCGGATCTGCGGGCGGTGGCGGAGCTGGGCGAGCAGGCCCGGCGGCGGATGATCGAGGGCAACCTGCGGCTCGTGGTCTCCCTCGCCAAGAGGTACACAGGAAAGGGCATCTCGCTGCTGGACCTGATCCAGGAGGGCAACCTGGGCCTGATGCGTGCGGTCGAGCGGTTCGACCACCAGCTCGGCAACCGCTTCTCCACTTATGCGATCTGGTGGATCCGGCAGGCGATCGGCCGCGCGATCTCCGACCGTTCCCGGCTCGTGCGGATGCCGGCCCAGGCCTACACGGATGCAACTCGCGTCGCGACGGTGCAACGCGAACTGACCCAGCGACTCGGCCGGGAGCCTTCGATCGCTGAGGTCGCCGCTGAGGCCTCGCTGACCGTGGCGCGGGTCGAGCGAGCCCACGCATGGAAGCTGAGGCCTGAGTCGCTCGAACTGGACGAGAGCGACCAGGCGATCGACGACGACGGCATCGTCCTGCTGGCTGCACTCCGCCGGGATCTGGCCTACCAATTGGAGTTCTTGGACGACCTTCAGCAGGCCGTCCTGACCTTGCGGTTCGGTCTACGTGGCCGGGCGGAGTCCACCGTCGAGGAGACTGCCGCGCACCTCCGGCTCTCATCGGACATGGTCCGGGCAGTTGAAGCCGATGCCCTCCGGGAGTTGCGCCGCCGCTGCCTCATCGGCCTCCGGGAGTACGCGGCATGAGCACAGGTTGGCCCCGCCTGCCATCATGGCGGCGTGTTGAAACTTCGCCGCCGTACGCCGTGGCCGCCGGAACTCGTCGAGGCAGTCCGCGTGGCCTCCGGGCAGTCCCCGGCCGGGCGGGAGGAGATCCTTGCCGCGGTCCAACTGAGCAGTGGCCAATGGGTCGCGGGTGGACGTGCGGCGCTCTACCTTCCGACGGATGAAGGTGACGCGGTCCGTAGGGTCGGCTGGGAGAAGATCGAGCGGGCCGGCTGGGACTCCGAGGCATCAGTCCTGCGCGTCTGGGAGACCACCGCTTTCGGTACGCCGTTGCGGTCCACCGACCTGTCGGTGGACGACCCGGGTAGGTTCGGCCAACTGCTCCGGGAACGCATCGACGCCAGCGTCCTGGTGCAGCGCCACGTGCCCCTCGTCGGCAAGAAGGGCGTCCGCATCGTGGGCCGCCGCAATCCTGCCGACGTGGACGCCGAGGTGTCCTGGAACTTCGTTCTGGACAAGGGAGTGGAGCCCGACCGACCGGGACTGGTGGACGGCGCCGAGGAGGCCCTGAAATCCGTCCGCGACGAGCTCGGAATCTGATCCGGAGGTGACACCGGCACGCGTTCGGCAGCGCCCTCCGGGGTGACGGAACCCAGTTATGACGCCAGGCCGGAGCCTGCTAACCTAATCCGGTCCTCAGGGATCGGGCTGGAACAGAACGATCCCGCGTAGCTCAATTGGCAGAGCAGCCGGCTGTTAACCGGCAGGTTACTGGTTCGAGTCCAGTCGCGGGAGCAACCAAGGGCCGTCGCCACAGCGACGGCCCTTCTTCATACTCGAGGCATCACGTCCGAGCAGGGCGGTCCCGCCAGACGCCTGAATAGCGGCGGTCCGCTTGAACGGGCGCCGGTCAGGAACGGTTCTTCTTCCGGTCGATCGCCCGCTGGATCCGGTGCTCCGGCTGACCGAGCAGCTTCGCCAGCAGCGGCACGCGGAACTTCCACGCCGCAACACCGCCCACGATGAGTACGAGCAGGATGAACCAGAACATGTGAATCTCCTTCAGTCGACCTGACTACCATCATCGCCTGCCACCGGTCCTCACAGCTCAGTCATCACCCTGACCCACCCCTGGTTCCCGTCGCTCACCGGACGCCCAGCCAGGCAGAAGTCACTCCCCGACGTGCCCCGATCACTCCGGCGTGCCGCTCCGGCGGGCGGTTCGCGCGCATCCGGAGCTAGTTCTGCCTGGCTGGGCGTCCAGTTGTCCGTCGACACCGGCGTACCGAAACTCTTCTGAAAGGCCGCGCGGGTGACCTGCGACAAGGCACGGACCAGAACCGATAGCATCGGCGGACGACGCGGATCGTTCCATCAGGTCCGCCGTCCGGGGGCGGTAGCTCAGCCGGTTAGAGCAGGGGACTCATAATCCCTGGGTCGTGGGTTCGAGTCCCACCCGCCCCAC
>JAWWPC010000235.1:0-8431 GCA_033851055.1 Kribbellaceae bacterium
GACAATCTCACCGGCAGCCGATCGGATCGTCAGACTGCCGCCATCGATCCGGGTCACTGATCCGCAGACCGTCGGGCCGTCCGTCGTGAACTCCACCATGGGCCGGCCCCGTGCCGGGCCGTACCAGGTGGTGGCGACGGCTGCCACCAGTAGCGCGGTGCAGGCCAAGCTCAGGACGATTCCCCGTCGCAGCGCCCGAGCTGATGCCTCGGCCTCCCGGTGCTCGGCGATCGGACCCGGCGCGAGCTCGGCGACCGGCACGACCGCCGGACGTCCGTTCGAGGCCCGCAGCAGGTACAGCGCGCCAGACGCGCCGACCAGCAGGGCAAGCAGCAGGAGAACGCCGACCAAGGCGGCACCCGACGGCGTCAGTTCACTGATATCGGAGCGGCCCCTGACCAGACTGAACCCGATCAGTGCGACCAGGAGGCCGGCGAGGCCGTTACGCCACTGGGCGGCGGCCGCGCGAACGCGGGGTAGCTCCGTGCGACGCAACAGATCGACCTGCTGGGCTCGCCGCAGGTCCGCGGGCTTGGCGGGCCGGCCGGGCGCCGGAAGTTCGCTCACGATCCGGCCGGGAGGTCGAAGATCCAGTACGCTCCGCAGCCGACTCGACCGTCCGGGCGGCCGGGATGCACCTCTGTGCAGGTGCAGATGATCGGCACGTCGCGGGTGCCCCCGGCCCGCTCAGCCGTGTCCACGCGGCCGGCGCGATCACCTCTGAAGACACCGTCGATGAGCGGGACCTCGATGGCCACCCCACAGCGCGGACAGAGGCCACTGAGCAACGACATGCCGATGTCGAAGTCCTCGATCACGAACGTCGCGGCCGCCTTCTCCGCGTAGTCCGGCTCGCTCACTTCGCGATACGGCACGAATCCGTCCGGCAGGGCGTCCCTCATCGTGGGCCTCCTTACGGTCCGACGTGGATGAACGGGGTCCACACGCTCGGGCTCGCGGGGTAGCGGTCACGCAACCGCCGGACGACCCGGTGCAGAGCCTGAGCCGCGCCGCGGCTGTCGAATCGTCCGTTGCCGGTGAGTTCGGTGTACACGCTCTCGACAACGTCGGCGGCCGTCGGGTCGTACACCGACCAGAGCGTGGCGACGACCTGGCGATAACCGGCGTATTGGAGTGCCGCGGCCGGCGTAATCAGTTCGTCGGCGAGGTCCAGTCCACCGGTCGCCGTCTTGCAGGCCGACAAGAACGCGAACTCGCCCTGGTAGGTGCCGGCGCCGATGTTCTGCACCGTCAGGGTGCCGTCGTGCAGGAGCAAGCCGCCATTCGACGGGTCGGTCATGTCCTGATGGCCGTGGCAACTGAAGTGGGCCCACCGATGCCGCCCTAGCTCCTCGCGAACCCTGGTCCTGGTGGCAGCGGCTCCGCGCAGTACCGTGCTTCGGTCCCCGGGGAACAGCGTGGCGAGCAGGTCAACCTCGCGGGCGACGTTCGGGAGTGGAGTCTGCCCGGCCGCGTCGGGCACCGCGACCACGAGCATCCTGGACTCTGCGTCCGCCTTGGCCGGATCCGTTGCCGGCGCGCTCGTTGCCTCTAGCAACGCCCGGAGGGTCGGCGTGTATGACGAGATGACCCGGTCCAGGACGGACAACCCTGCCTCGCCCTCGCCGTACCGACCGGCAGCATGCAAGGGAAGGGCTGTGAGCACCCCGGTCGGGCACCACCACAGCCGGGGCCAGGTGCCGTCCCCGGGAGTCTGGGTGAACTCCAGGAAGGACAAGACCGGCTCGGCGATGGCTGTCCAGAGCCAGTCGAGGACTGCAGTGACGACGCTCTCCATGAGGAGCCGCTCGGTGTGCAGTTTCGTCGCCGCCGCGTGGTACGCCTGGAACGCGGCCGGTGACCGGTCGCCTTCGCGGAACCGGCGCTGTGACTCGTAGGCCAACTGCTCGGCGACTTGGAAGCGGTGCACCGCATCCAAGTACCGCACGGTCCAGTCCACCGTGGCCTCCCGCGAAGCCGACGGGAGCTCGAGCGGCCGCTGAACGCCGTCTGTGGTCACGACCAGGGCGTCCGAACGCCATCGGCTGACGTTCACCACGACGATCGACCCGCCCGCTGCTGCCCGGCTGAGCGAATCCAGGCGCGGTGGCCGCAGGAAATCCGCGAAACCGTCGAGCGACCGGATCTCGCCGAGCAGGTCCTTCCACTCCTGGTCGAGCGCCATCGGCTCGGTGGCGCGCCGGGACTCCGCAGCCGTCGAGTGTTGCCTCATCGCAGTAGCCCCCAGCATGCTCGAGCGATCGAACACTCACCCTAGGGCGGCGAGGGGTTCAGGTGGTGCGCACTCGCGACACTCGCTGCCGTACTCAACCATCCACAAAGCTTGCCTCGGGCCCCTATGCAACGGTCGAGCTGGTGGATGCCTTGTAGGTGAACCGGCGGATCAGCAGCTCGAACGGACCGCGGTACGACGAGCGGTCCATCCAGGCGGCGAGGAAGACCGTGAAGAGCCAGGTCGCTAGAGCCAGTACTGCGGTCGTCGTGACGGTCAGCTCGTCGGACAGATCAGTCAGGTACGGCGTGAAGACCAGCGTCCACATCACCGACTGGATCAGGTAGCACGTGAGCGATCGCTGCCCCCCCGCCGAGACGGCCCTGGTGATCGGCCCCGGCTCACGGCCGAGTCTCAAGGCGATGAGCACGATCACCGCCGCGTAGCCGAACCCGCCCAATACTCCGGAGGCGTCGTGCAGGACGCCGAGCTCGTTCAGGGTGTCGGCATTCGGCTTGGCCGTGATGCCGGCGAGTACGAGTGACACAGGTAGAGCGCCGGCGATCGTTCCGCCGATACCGAGGATGGCCGTCCACTTCAGCAGGGTGACGTTCTTGTCCGGCTGCTCGAGGATCCGCCGTCGGCCGGCCCACACCCCCATGAGGAACGGGCACGCGAACCCGAGGGGACCCAGCAGCGCGATGATCGGATACACGACGATCCGCGCCTCGAACGCGGCGAACAGATCTCGCGGCAGCATCGACGGATCCGGCGGCTCCGCACTGGTCGCCAGAGAATCCCCGCCGCCCGGCAACGCGTTCAGCGCGAAGAACAGCAACGCGACCACCAGCACGGTCCGGTCCTTCCACCGGAGGGCCCGGACGCCGACGAACAGCAGTACGCCGTACGCGGCCAGGATGTCGCCGACGTAGAACAGCATCGCGTCAACGAATCCCAGCACCACCAGGAAGAAACTCCGCCGCCAGAGCAGCCACCGGGTCGATCGCCAAGAGCTCCCGGCCTCCGCCTGCCGCCGCGCAATCTGCGCCACGCCGTACCCGAAGAGCAACCCGAACATCGGGAACGCCCGCCCGTCGACCAAGGTCGCGATCAGCAGCTTCACCGCGTCGTCGCCCGCGGACCCGCCCACCGGGAATCCGCCGAGCACAGAGTCGCCGCGCAGGAAGTAATGCGAGTTCGCCAGCGCGATGAACAGCAACATGAATCCCCTGGCCAGATCCGGGCCCAACGCCCGCGCCCGCAACCCGGTCGGCCCGCTCTGAGGAGAAGTCACTCCCCCACTGAACGCCGCCCCATGAGCTGGAGCAGCCACACAAAGTCTGCGGCCGACCGACCTTGGTATCCCCCGATGACCCCAGGCCTGCTCACACTGTCGAAGAAAGGGCTGGGGGGCTCATGCAGATCATCGAGAACAGCATCGTCGGCACCCGATCCGCCGTGTTGCGGTTACGGCGCCGCGGCAGCGAGCTGGAGTTCGTCGTGTTCCCGATGCTCCATGTCGCGATGCCCGAGTTCTACCAGGAGGTGACCCGGCGGCTGCGCGAGTGCGATCTGCTCGTCGTCGAGGGGGTCATCGGGGACTCCGTGGCGGGATCGGCGCTCACGCTCTCGTACCAGGTCATCTCCCTCAACCAGGACTCCGGTCTGGTCGAGGACGACATCCCGTACGGCGACCTCGGCGTACCGGTGATCACGCCCGACATGACCGGCGAGGAGTTCGACGAGGGAGTCGGAGAGCTGCCGCTGAAGACCCGCCTGATGATGTGGGGCATCACCCCGGTCGCCGCGGCGCTGAACTTCTTCAACGGCCGGGAACGACTGCTCTCCCCCGACATCGAGGTCAACGACCTCCCCACCGCCGCCGAAGAACTCGAGCCGGACGAGGTGGCGGCCTTCCGCGACCTCCTGATCGGCCGGCGCGACGAGAAGGTCCTCACCGCCCTCGCCGAGGTCGACGCCGAACGCTCCGGCGAACCCATCCAGGTCGCCGTCGTCTACGGCGCTGCGCACGTCCCCGGCATCGTCACCGGCCTCAGCAAACTCGGGTATCGCGTCACCACCGCCGACTGGATCACCGCCGTCGAAGCCTGAACCCTCCGCCAGCGGCGCGGCGGCTGTCAGTCGGTCCTATGCGTCGACCGCTGTGAGGAGCTGCTGTAGTGAGGAGCGGCCGACTGCCAGCCGGAGTGGCCGTGGTGAACATCCACAGGCCAACCGCCTGTGGATGGGGTGTCGAGGCAAGCAGGTCTGAGGTCACCGCAGATCACCAGGTGGCCGTTTCGATCGAGCGTCATCAATGGTGCCGTACGCCGTACAGGAGGGCCTGGTGGTTCGTCACCTCAACGCGATGCGCCATTCGGGAAGGAGCAGGGGGCTCAACCTCGGCGCGAGGCGCGTCTCTGTGTGGGGGTCATGGCCTCGGGTCGACCTCGACACTCCCGTCACCGTAGGTAACCAGCCGGTCGGGCAGCGGGGACGGTCCGATGCCCGGCTGGTCCGGTACCTCGACCAGGCCGTCGTGCATCTTGACCGGCTCGGTGATGTCCTCGCGGTAGAACCGGCTCGAGGCGGAGATGTCGCCGGGGAGGCTGAACCCGGGCAGAGACGCCAGAGCGGCGTTCGCTGAGCGTCCGAGCCCCGTCTCGAGCATGCCGCCGCACCAGACCGGGATGCCGTTGGCCCGGGCGATGTCGTGGATCCGGACGGCCTCGAGGTATCCGCCCACCCGGCCTGGTTTGACGTTGATCACCTGGGTGGCGCCGAGAGCGATGGCGTCGGCCGCGGACCGGGCCGACACGATGGACTCGTCGAGACAGATGGGGGTGCGAATGCGCTCGGCGAGGATGGCGTGCTGCCGCAGGTCGTCCTCCGCCAGCGGCTGTTCCAGCAAGAGGAGGTCGAACTCGTCCAACTGTCGCAGCAACTGCGTGTCGGCGAGGGTGTATGCCGCGTTGGCGTCCGCCTGAAGCAGCACGTCCGGACCGAACTCGCGCCGGATCGCCCGGATCGGCTCGACGTCCCAGCCTGGCTTGATCTTGATCTTGATCCGCGCGTAGCCCTCGTCGAGATATCCGGAGACGGAGGCGAGCAACGCATCGACGGTGTCGTGGATGCCGACCGAGACCCCGGACGCCACCGAGGTGCGTACGCCTCCCAGGTAGTCGGCGAAGGACTGCGCCCGCGCACGAAGTTGTACGTCGAGGACGGCCATCTCGAGGCATGCCTTCGCCATGGGGTGCCCGACGACATGCCGCAGGCGGTGGCCCACCGTTTCGGCGGTCAAGTCCTCGACCGCGAAGAGGGTCGGGCCGAGCCAGCGCCTGATCACCTCGGCGCACCCGTCGATGTGCTCGGACGAGTACAGGGGGTCCGACATGGCGACGTTCTCACCCCACCCCGTGACACGGATGCCGTCGACGTCCGCCTGGACCTCCACGAGGAGAGCGTTCCGTTCGAGCTGTGTTGAGAAGGAGGTCGTGAACGGGCTGACGAGGGGCAGCCGCACACGGTGCAACGTCATGGTGAGTAGCTTCATCGTGGTCCTTCCAGAACGTAGTGGCCGGTGCGGTCGAATCCCTCGACCACCCATCCTGCGTCGAGGGCGGCGGACAAGGCGTCCCTGACCGCCAGCCGCCAGCGTTTGGCAACCTCATGGTTCGTGCGCCTCAACGACTCGATGTCAGGGGGCACCGCGACGAGAAGTCGCTCGGGCGCGATCCGTCCGGGCTCCAGCGGCTTGGAGACGGGAACCCCACCGCGCTCCACGACGAGGAGTTCGCCCCCGAGATCGTCCGGCTCCCGACGCCCGGAGGAGGCAAGGTCCCATCGCACGAGCAGGCGGTCGCTCTGGTCGTCCCGGTTGAGGGCGTCATTCATCGGCCCGTAGACGTCGATGAGGTACTTCTCGACGGTGGCGCCGAGACGGGTGAGGTTGAGGTGGGCATTGCGCGCGACGAGGGGGTCGAACGTCCACGTAACGGTGGGGATGCCACGGTCAAGGCACCAGGCACGCTGATGCAGCTTGAGGGCCGTTCCGACACCACGGTTGGACGAAGCTGGAATGACCCCTGCGATGTGGGAGTGCAGCCCGGTGGGGTGTCGGGGGAACCCGACGGCTGCCGCCACGAACTGGTCGCCGTCAAGAGCGCCGGCGAGGTAGCCACCGGCCTCGGCGAGCGCGACCATCAGCCGTGGTTCGACCTGGGGCGTGCCGTCGTCGGCGTCCCAGATCTGGTCCAACACGGCGCTGGCCGCGCGCATCTCGTCGATGCCGTGAAGGGCGCGCACCGTGACCCCGGCCCGAGATGCGGCTGCCTCGGCCTCCGACCAGGGGTCGGTACGTGTTCCGACCATCCCCGCCGCCGTCGGATCCACCGGCTCAGGCAACAGGGTCGTCCTCCTCGAGCAGGCGACAGATGATGCCGGTGAGCAAGGCGGTGCGGGAGACGACGTGCTCGATCAGGACGTGCTCGTCGCTCGCGTGGGCACCCCCGCCGACGGCGCCGAGCCCGTCGAGGGTCCGCGTGCCGACCCCAGCGGTGAGGTTGCCGTCGGACGCGCCGCCCACGGCGCACTCGTCAAGGGGAGGCAGACCGGCCTGTCGCGCGACGTCCTGCGCGAGGGAGAAGAGGGCGGAGCTGGCGTCACGGGTCAGTGGCGGGCGGTGTGACCCGCCGGAGAGCTCGATTCGCGCTCCGTCCATCGAGGGAGCCAGCGCGAACAGGGCTTCCTTGACCCGACGCTCCTCGGCGATGCTCGTGACCCGCACATCGACGTCCACCGATGCGCGTTCGGGCACGGTGTTCGCCGTGGTCCCCGCGTGGATCGTCGTCGGCGTGACGGAGGTGCCGCGGGCCGCGTCCCCGATCGCCGCGATACGGGCGACCTGGCGGGCGAGCTCCACCCCCGCGTTGACGCCCCGCTCGGGTTCCAGCCCCGCGTGTGCTGCCCGGCCGTGCACGGTCACCCGATAGGTCCCAGCACCCTTGCGCTCGGTCTTCAACGCCCCACCCGGGCCGGAGGCCTCGAGCACGAGAGCGGCCCGGCACCCAGCAGCCTCCTGCTCGATCAGCTCCCGCGAGGTCCCGGAGCCGACCTCCTCGTCACCGGTGATGAGGAAGGTGACACCGTCGACGTCCCCGTCGCCCGCACCGACCTCGGCCAGCGCGTGCAGGGCCATGACGAGCCCCACTTTCATGTCAAAGGACCCCGGTCCCCGCAAAACGCCGTCGACGATCGTGCAGGGGATGGTCTCGAGGGTGCCGATGGGCCAGACGGTGTCGTAGTGGGCGAGCACCAAGACCTTCCGTGGACCGGATCCCATCCGCCACCTCAGGTGATGCCTGCCGTCGACGGTGACCCGCTCCGGCGCCACTCCCAGCTCCTTCGCGCCGATGTGGGCGACGAGGTCGGCGCCCTCGTCGAGTGCCTTGAGGTCGGCGGACGGCGTCTCGAGACGGATGAGGTCCATGACCTGGTCGAGCATCCGCTCGAGCCTGGCCTCCAGAGCCGGCACCAGTGCGGGTAGCTCGAGGTGCGTGCGGGACGGCGGCAACACGGGTCCTCCTCGACGACGGTGGGGACCTCAGTCTCGGTCGCACGCCGGCTGCGGACATCATTGGCTGGACCGAAAGACGCCGTGGTTCCTTGTCCGCGACGACGAATCAATCGCACCAGTGTCCCGAACTCGGGACACTAGATGACTGATTCCAAGGGGTTAGTCAGGAGGACACAGGGCGGCGGGTCAGGCGGTGTCGTCGTCGGTCGGGTCGGTGTCGAGTGGTTCGGTGCCGAGTGGGTGGGTCCCGGTGTGGTCTACCCGGAACTTGAACCCGTGCGGGCTGACCCACTCATATGCGCCGTCGTCGAGTCGGCGGACTGGCCAGTCGCCGTACGTCTTGACCCTGTGGCTGAACCGTCCCAGGGGTGCGAGGTTCGTGGTGCTGGTCTGCCCGGGCGGGCCGGTGGGGTCGTAGGCCACGGTGTGGTCCAGGTCGGTCCGCATCGTGGTCTCTGCCGTGCCGTAGACGAACTGCTCCACCGGGTGGATGAGTTTGACTCGTTCGCGGATCCGGTCGGGGATTTCGTACGCGTCGACGCTGACCCGGTCGTTCAGGTCGATGACCGGCTTGACGACGATCTGGTCGTGGCCGAGGAGTTCGCTGAATTGGCTGGCGA
>JAWWPC010000250.1:0-12801 GCA_033851055.1 Kribbellaceae bacterium
GCCGCGTTCGCGAATGATCTCCAATACGGTTGCGGCTTCTCGCATCTCGCGTACCTGACCGTCGTTGTTGATCGAACCGAACCGGTGTCCCCGTCGCCGTGCGGACGGCTTCCCGTTCTCCCGGCAGGTCGCGACTCGTGTGGACACACCGTGGCCCCCGTAGGCCATCCCGTATTCCCCTTGCGATAGACGTATCGAGCGTGACGTGGGCCGCCCGGTCCGTCCCCTTGAACAGGTTCGTTGCCTGTCACCGACCGGACGGGAGGGTTGAGACGACGAAAGCCGGAATCATCCGATACCGGCGGCCCCGACAGCGGACGCCGTGTCGAGAGATATGCAAGATTCCATCGCTGGAGACTGGGCTTCAAGCAGTCGGCCTTCGCCATATCACGCGGGCGTTGCACGACAACACCTTCGACGCCTTCACGGTGCTCCGCGCTTTCCCGCCATGCCGTGGTCCCCTCGCGGTTTCCCGTCCAGGTAAGCGCGTCCACCGCGAACTGCTGGCCACAGGCGAAACTCCTTGCAAACCCACTGTCGAGACCAGCATGGAGCTGACGCGCCCACCGGTCGGTGTGCGGGTTGGCGCGCTGCCCGGCCATGACTGACCACCTGGACTGCCCACAGGCGGATGCGAGCGCGGGCTGTGCGAATGACACTGGCTGTGATGATTGTTTCGACCGCCCTCGAGCAACTCATTTTCGACCGTGCAAGGGAGAGTGGTATGCGAAAAACTACTCCGAATGGTCTTGAATGCCTGTCGAATTCGTGTCCGCGACGTCGGCGGCTACCCCAGGGGATAACGGGGTCCGCTAGCCGATGCGCAGATCCTGAGGGAGTTCGTCGTCGATATCGACCGACGAAAGGAGTATTGGCCATGCAGACTGACGCCGAGGGCGGGGTCATCCGCGAAATCAACCAGTGGTTCTTCGAGCACTACCTGCCCACGTGGCAATCGATCGGGAACTCCGAGTCGCGGAACCCCAAGGAGATCCTCGACTACTGGAACGTTCCTATGCACGCCGCGTCCATACACGTGAACGCATGGCTACTGACCGAGAAGGCCGTGCTTGGGCGCCTGGGCGACGACCACGAGCCTCTGCGGTCGGCGGGCTACGCCCACACGAACGTCGTCGACCGTCGCACGGTCGTGTACAACGACAACGCCGGCTCGGTCGACGTTATCTGGTCTCGATGCCGGCACGATAATACGGAGATCGAGCGCATCGCCGCCCATTTCGAAATTGATCGCACAGGCAACGGCTGGCGAATCATCGGCTTCGCGAGCGCGCCCACGGCGAAGAGTTCGCTGCAGGCGATTTGGCGAGAGTCATAAACGCGCCAACGAGCGCCAGTTCAAGGCGCGCCCACATGCTGGAGGACCGGGCGACCTTGACAGGTGCTCCTGGTGATCGGGTTCGGCGACCACGCCGAGCGGGACCAAAGTCAGAGGAGAATAAGAATGAAAGTGATCAGTTTCCGTCATCACGGTGAGCCCGGGGATGTTCTTACGGTTGACGAACGCCCTGTTCCCGAACCGAGGGAGGGGGAAGTGAGGGTTCGCATCCTGGCCACCCCGGTCAACCCATCTGATCTGTTGTATGTTCGCGGACACTATTCGGGCGTCCAAGCGAAGTTTCCAGCGCCTGTCGGGTTTGAAGGTGTCGGCGTTGTGGACACCGTCGGGCCTCAGGTACGGGGACTGGCCTCTGGAGAACGAGTGTCGATCGTTAATAGTCAGGGGGGAAACTGGGCCGAATACGCTGTCGTACCCGCCGGCGATCTGATTCCGGTGCCCGATGAGATCCCTGATGAGCAAGTTGCCTCGTTTGTCATCAATCCGGCCTCCGCCATCCTCATGGTTCGCACCATTCTGGCCGTCCCGCCCGGGGAATGGCTGCTCCAATCGGCGGCCGGATCTGAACTGGGGCGCATGATCATCAGGCTGGCCAAGCACGATGGCATCCGAACCCTGAATATCGTTCGACGCCGCGAATCGGTGGCCGATCTGCAACGCCTCGGAGCCGACGAGGTCATCGTGTCCACCGACGGGCCAATTGACGAGCAGGTCCGCAGGATCGTTGGTCCCGAGGGCGTCAAGTACGCCATCGACCCAGTAGTCGGAGAAACCGGAACGCAGATGTTCAAGGCGCTCCACGAAGAGGGCAGAATGCTGGTCTATGGCTCGCTGACCGGCGAGCCGGTCCGCGTGGGCGAGGATCCGCGCTATATCCTATCGGGCCGCCGCGTCCTGGAAGTGTACTGGCTCGGCTACTGGCTGCACCGGCTTGACGAAACAGCGCGGCGCCAACTGGCCGAGGATATCGCGACACTCCTTCATAATGGAATTCTCCAGACCAGCCCCGGGCGTACATATTCTCTCGGTGAGATTGTTGCCGCCGTCGGCCAAGCCGAATCGACGGGCCGACAGGGAAAGGTACTCCTCGTTCCCGGGAAACAACAATAGATTCCTTAACGGGCAGCGCCTCGTTCACCCTGCCTGCGGCGACAACTGTTTCTGCGGCGGACCAGGTGGCCGCGCTGGCCAAGGCGATAGACGCCGGCTCGGACGCGGCCATCGCATACAGCGCCAGGCGACCCCGCTGGGCATACATCGCGCAGCCCGGAGGGCCATGGGATGACATAGACACCCGCACGTAGGGCGGGCGCTGCCTCGAAAGGGAAGTTTCTATGAATACCAATCACCGTACCAAAGTCTCGAATATCCTAGTCATCGGCATGGGCTGCGCCGGACTGCGCGCTGCTATTGCCGCCCATCTGGCTGGGTGTGACGTCACGATTATCGGCAAGCGGCCATGGAAGGATGCCCACACGGTTCTCGCGGCTGGAGGGATCAACGCCGCACTGGGCACGGTCGATCCTCAGGACAGTTGGCAACAGCATTTCGCCGACACCTGGAAGGAAGGTTACTTCCTGGCTAATCCACGTATGGTGGAGATGCTGGCCCGTGAGGCTCCGGCCGCCATAACCGAACTGGCAGACTGGGGTTGCCCATTCGCCCGGACGCCTGACGGGAAGCTGGATCAGAGGTTCTTCGGCGCCCACAAATACCGCCGCACCTGCTACGCCGGTGACTATACCGGACGCGCGCTGCTCTACACTTTGGCCGATAAGGTAGCTGAGCTTCATATCCCCATCAACGATACGCAGTACGTGTCTCAGTTGCTGGTCCATGACGGTGTCTGCTTCGGAGCACTGACGTTCGACGTATATACAGGCGAGCGGACGGTTTATGATGCCGATGCGGTCATACTCGCGACCGGAGGCGCCACTCGTCTGTGGCGACGGTGCTCGTCTCGCCGTGACGAGAATACCGGTGACGGTATGTACCTTGCGCTACAAGCCGGCTGCACCCTAGGCAATATGGAACTGGTCCAGTTCCATCCAACGGGGATGGTCTGGCCAGAGGAGATGGCTGGCATTCTCGCCACGGAAGCTATACGCGGTGAAGGCGGGCGGCTCTACAACAGCGAGCATGAGCGGTTCATGGAACGTTATGATCCTGAACGCATGGAGTTATCCACACGCGACCGCGTGGCAATGGCGAATTACACCGAGATTATCGAGGGCCGGGGCGGCCCGCACGCCGGCGTCTTTCTAGACATCACCAATCGCAGCAAAGACTACATCATCGAGAAACTGCCCCGTATGTACAAGCAGTTCATGGAGGCGGAGTTGCTGGACATCTCGCGCCAGCCGATGGAGGTCGCACCTACAGCGCACTATACGATGGGCGGTGTAATTGTTGACCCGGAAACGCATGCAACCGCGGTGACCGGGCTCTACGCGGTCGGTGAAGTGACTAACGGCTTGCATGGCGCGAACCGGCTGGGCGGGAACTCGCTGTGCGAAACTATTGTGTTTGGACGACATGCGGGCGAGGCCGCTGCAAGCTATTCCCGGGGACGTGAGACCCAAGTACGTTCAAAGGCCGCTGTCGACGCCGCTGATGACGATTTGGACAGCCTGCTCCAGCAGGGAGATGAAATGGTACGGCCGCTTCAGCGGGCCCTACGTGATGCTATGTGGGAATACTGTGGCGTGGTGCGGGACGAGAAGCACCTAAAGATTGGTCTTGACAAGATAGCCAAAGTGAATGACGCGATGCCCAGTGTGGATGTCCGCCCCAGTGCGGAGGGCTACCAGGATCTCGTACATGCGCTCGATCTGCGTGCCTCGCTGCTGACGGCTAAGGCGACGATCCTGAGCGCGATCGAGCGACAGGAGAGTCGGGGTGCGCATCAGCGCTCGGACTATCCCGAGCAAGATCCTGACCTCAAGGTCAATTTCATTATCACCCTCCGAGACGGCGATCTCGCCACATCTTCCGTTCCCGTCCCGGAGGTGCCTGATTATCTGAAGGAATGGGAGATCGCGGGAACAGATGTAGAGCCAGTTGAAGGGCGACTGCTTGAGTAAGGGATGGCAACCACTCTACGGGCTATCGGATTTCCCGTTCCTGCAGGCAACAGGTGGGATCGAGGATCGCGACGCGGCCACCCCGACGGAACAGCCATGCTCATCGTGGGGATCGCTTCGATCATGGGTGCCCGGTTCGGCGGCTGCGGCGGTGCGTGCACCGCTGCGTGGGGCAACACAAGGAACACCCACACCCACCAACAGATTTCGTGAGTCAGAAGGACATGACAATGAACCCCAAACCCACCACCTGGAATGCCGGGTACAAACGTTGGGAGACGACGGCGCGGGGCCACGCGGTACTGACCGATCCCCGGCTGAACCGGGGCACCGCGTTCACCGATGAGGAGCGGCGCGGGCTCGATCTCGTCGGTTTGCTGCCGCCGAGGACGCTCGACTTGGACCAGCAGGCCACAAGGGCCTATGCGCAGTACCGCGTCCAGCCCAGTGACCTGGCCAAGAATGTTTACCTGACTGCGCTGCACGACCGCAACGAGGTGCTGTTCTACCGGCTGATCGGCGACCACCTCGCGGAGATGCTGCCGATTGTGTACACCCCTACCGTCGGCACGGCGATCCAGCGGTACAGCAGCGAATACCGTCGCCCCCGCGGGGTCTACCTCTCCGTGGACGCGCCCGAGGACATCGAGCGTTCCCTACGCGCCTCCGGTTTGGGCTCCGACGACGTCGATCTGATCGTGGCCACGGACGCCGAGGCGATCCTGGGCATCGGGGATTGGGGCGTTGGCGGCATCGACATCGCGGTCGGCAAGCTCGCCGTGTACACCGCCGCGGCGGGCATCGACCCGGCTCGCACTCTTGCAGTCATGCTCGACGTGGGCACCAACCGGCGCGAGTTGCTGGACGACCCGCTGTACCTGGGCAACCGGCACCCGCGGGCAGAACGGGAAGACTACGACGCCTTCGTCGATGCCTATGTGACCACCGCGAGCTCATTGTTTCCCGATGCGTTACTGCATTGGGAGGACTTCGGGACCGGCAACGCCCGGCGCATCCTCGACCGGTATCGCGACCTGGTGTTCACGTTCAACGACGACATGCAGGGCACCGGCGCGATGAACCTCGCCGCGGTGCTGTCCGCGGTGAAGGCCGGCGGCGCGGCCCTGGACGAGCAGCGGATCGTGGTGTTCGGCGCGGGCACCGCGGGCACGGGCATCGCCGACCAGCTCCGCGACGCCCTGGTCGCGGACGGCCTGACCAGCGACGAGGCCGTCCGGCGATTCTGGGCCGTCGGTCGGCACGGCCTGATCACCGACGACAGGACCGACCTGCGGGACTCCCAGCTGCCTTACGCCCGCCCCGCGGGCGAGGTCGCCGACTGGAACCGCGACCCGGACCTGGGTGGAGTCGCGCTGGCCGAGGTGGTGGCCCGGGCCCGGCCGACCATCCTCATCGGCACCTCCGGACAGGGCGGCGCCTTTACCGAACCGATCATCAGGGAGATGGCCGCCCACACCGAGCGCCCCATCATCCTGCCGATGTCCAACCCCACCCCGCTGTCCGAGGCGGTGCCCGCCGACCTGCTCGCCTGGACCGAGGGCCGGGCCTTGGTGGCCACCGGCAGCCCTTTCGATCCGGTCACCTACAAGGACGTCACCTACCAGATCGGGCAGGCCAACAACGCGTTGATCTTCCCCGGCCTGGGCCTGGGCGCCATCGTGGCGAGCGCCACCCGGATCACCGACGGCATGTTCACCGCCGCCGCCCACGCGGTCGCCACGATGGCAGACCCGACCACGCCGGGCGCGCCGATCCTGCCGCCGACGCAGCGGCTGCGCGACACCTCGGCCGCCGTCGCCGTGTCCGTCGCCCGCGCCGCCGCCCGCGACGGAGTAGCTCGCCAGACCGTCGGCGACGACATCGAACAGCGTGTCCACGCAGCCATGTGGCAGGCGCGGTACGCGCCGATCCGCGCCGTCTGACCGCCTGCTACTCGACCAGCTGAGGAAGATTCCATGCTTGGTTTCTCCGCTGGATCCTCAAGCCGCCAATCGAGATAGCGCTTGCGCGGGAACACTGGACAAGCGGCCTCGCACCCCAAGGTGGTCACCACATCGGCCGCCTCGACCGCGTCGGTTGGTGAGCTTCTCGGGGGACCGGTCCGCACGCCACTTTCGCGCGGGGGCCACCGCGGCAACGATGGAGCAGATGCGCCAACAGACCGCCCCGGAAGCCCTGAATACCGGCGCCCGCGGTTCCCCGGTCAGATCGCGACACGATCGCGCTAGCCGAACCACTCGATGCGGCGCAATTCGAAGGTGTCCCAGGCCCCGTACGCCTCCCGTACGCGACCCGGTTATTCGGGGTCGTACGCCAGGTTGGGACGCAGCCAGCGCTCGATCTCGGCCAGTTCCATGCCCCGGCGCCTCGCATAGTCCTCGACCTGGTCCTTGCCGACCCGGCCGACGCTGAAGTAGCGCGCGGACGGGCTGGCGAAGATCAGACCGCTGACACTGGCGGCCGGGGTCATCGCGAAGGACTCGGTCAAGCCCAGCCCGAGCTGCCCGGCGTCGAGCAGGTCGAACAGCGCCTTCTTCTCGCTGTGGTCCGGGCTCGCCGGGTACCCGAGGGCGGGCCGGATGCCGCGGAACCGCTCGGCGTGCAGGTCCTCGAGCAGCGGCTCCGCGTCCGGCTCGAACCAGGCCTTCCGCGCCTCGAGGTGGATGTACTCCGCGAACGCCTCGGCGAGCCGGTCGGCCAGGGCCTTCACCATGATCGCCCGGTAGTCGTCGTTCTGGCCTTCGTACACGGCCGCGAGGTCCTCGGCACCGTGGATGGCCACGCCGAACCCGCCCAGGTGGTCACCGGCGGGCGCGATGTAGTCCGCCAGGCACCGATTGAACCGACCCGCGGGCTTCTCGGTCTGCTGGCGCAACATCGGGAACGAGGCACCGTTGTCGAGCAGGATGTCGTCACCCTCGGCGTGGGCCGGCCAGTAGCCATAGGCGCCTTTGGCCTGGAACGAGCCGTCCGCGATGATCTGGTCGAGCAGGGTGTTCGCGTCGTCGAAGAGTTCGCGGGCCACCGGCTGTTCGAGGATCGCCGGGTACTTACCCTTCAGCTCCCAGGCCAGGAAGAGGAACTGCCAGTCGATCATCGCCCGCAGTGCCACCAGATCCGGCTCCACCACCTTGACCCCGGTGAACGCGGGCACCGGCAACTCGTCGTACGAGATGGGTTCGCGATTGGCGCGGGCCTGCTCGACAGGCAGCAGCGGAACCCGTTGCTTGTTGGCGTGCTGCTCACGCAGGATCTCCTGAGCGGCACGGTTGCTGACGGCAAGCTCTTCGGCGCGGTCGGAGTCCAGCAGGTCCGACACCACGCCGACCACTCGGGACGCGTCGAGCACGTGGACCGTCGTGTTGTTGTACGCCGGAGCGATCCGGACCGCGGTGTGCTGCTTCGAGGTGGTTGCGCCGCCGACCAGCAGCGGCAGCTTCAGACCGCGGCGCTGCATCTCGCCGGCCACGGCGACCATCTCGTCCAGGGACGGCGTGATCAGGCCCGACAGCCCGACCACGTCGGCACCCTCCGCGATCGCGGTGTCGAGGATCCTTGCCGCCGGCACCATCACGCCGAGGTCGATCACCTCGTAGTTGTTGCAGCCGAGCACCACCCCGACGATGTTCTTGCCGATGTCGTGTACGTCGCCCTTGACCGTCGCCAGCACGACCTTGCCCTGGCCGCGCACGTCCTCGGCGCGTCCCTCCTGCCGGGCCAGCTCCTTCTCCGCCTCCATGAAGGGCTCGAGATAGGCGACGGACCGCTTCATCACGCGGGCGCTCTTGACCACCTGCGGCAGGAACATCTTGCCGGCGCCGAACAGGTCGCCGACGACCTTCATGCCGTCCATCAGTGGTCCCTCGATCACCTCGAGCGGACGCGCCTTCTGCTTGCGGGCTTCCTCGGTGTCGTCCTCGATGAAGTCGACGATGCCATGCACGAGCGCGTACGACAGCCGCTGCTCGACCGGCGCCTCACGCCAGGAGAGGTCCACCTCACGCTTGGTGCCGGAGCCGCTGACGGTCTCAGCGAAGGTGACGAGCCGATCGGTCGCATCCTCGCGCCGGTCGAACAGCACGTCCTCGACCAGTTCGAGCAGATCCGCCGGGATGTCCTGGTAGACCGCGAGTTGGCCCGCGTTCACGATGCCCATGTCCAGGCCGACCTGGACGGCGTGGAAGAGGAAGGCCGAGTGCATCGCCTCGCGCACCACGTTGTTGCCGCGGAACGAGAACGACAGGTTCGAGATGCCGCCGCTGATGTGGACACCGGGACAACGCTCCTTGATCAACGGCAGCGCGTCGATGAAGGCCTTGGCATAGCCGTTGTGCTCGGAGATCCCGGTGGCGACCGCGAGCACGTTCGGGTCGAAGATGATGTCCTCGGGCGGGAACCCGGCCTGCTGGATGAGCAGGTCGTAGGCGCGACCGCAGATGGAGACCTTGCGCTCGGTGGTGTCGGCCTGGCCCTGCTCATCGAAGGCCATCACGACGACGCCGGCACCGTAGTCCCGGATCCGCCGGGCCTGCTCGAGGAACGGCCCCTCGCCCTCCTTGAGACTGATCGAGTTGACGACGCCCTTGCCCTGTACGCATTTGAGTCCGGCCTCCAGGACGCTCCAGCGCGAACTGTCGACCATGATCGGGATCCGCGCCACCTCGGGCTCGGTCGCGACCAGGTTGAGGAAGGTGGTCATCGCCTCCTCGCTCTCGAGCAGGTCGGCGTCCATGTTCACGTCCAGCAGGTTGGCGCCGCCGCGCACCTGCTCCAGCGCAACATCCACGGCGGCCTGGTGGTCGCCCGACTCGATCAGCCGGCGGAACCGGGCCGACCCGGTGACGTTGGTGCGCTCGCCGATCATCACGAACCCGGTGTCCGGGCCGATCGTGAACGGCTCCAGGCCACTGAACCTGGTCCGGCCCGGTGGCGCCGGAACCGGCCGCGGCTGGAGGCCTTGCACCGCCTCGGCGATCTTCGCGATGTGCGCCGGCGTCGTACCGCAGCAGCCGCCGACGATGTTGACCAGGCCCGAGGTCGCGAACTCGCCGATCAACCCGGCGGTCTCGGCCGGCGTCTCGTCGTACCCGCCGAAGGCGTTGGGCAGGCCGGCGTTCGGGTGGCTGGCGACGTAGGTGTCGGCGAACCGGGCCAGATCCGCGACATGCGGCCGTATCTGCGCAGCGCCCAGCGAGCAGTTCACCCCGACCACCATCGGCTTGGCATGTTCGATCGAGCTCCAGAACGCCTCGACGGTCTGACCCGACAATGTCCGCCCGCTCAGGTCGATAAAGAGCGAGATCCACAGCGGCAACTCCGGGGCCACCTCGCGGGCGGCGGCGATCGCGGCCTTCGCGTTCAGGGTGTCGAAGATCGTCTCGATCATCAGCAGGTCGACGCCGCCCTCGGCGAGCGCGGAGACCTGCTCGGCGTACGCGTCGCGAACCTGCTCGAACGACACCGCCCGGTACGACGGGTCCTCCACCCGCGGGGACAGCGACAGGGTGACGTTCAGCGGTCCGATCGAACCCGCGACGAAACGCCCGCCGGCCTCGTCCGCGGCCTGGCGCGCCAGCCGGGCACCCTGCAGGTTCATCTCCCGCACCAGCGACTGCAGGCCGTAGTCCGCCTGCCCGATGCTGGTGGCGGTGAAGGTGTTCGTCGTGGTGATGTCCGCGCCCGCGGCCAGGTACTGCCGGTGGACGTCGAGGATGAGGTCCGGGCGCATCAGGTTCAGCAGGTCCGGGTCACCGGTCACATCGCGCGGGTGGTCGAGGAACCGCTCGCCGCGGTAGTCCTCGGGAGTGAGCGAGGCGCCCTGCAGCATCGTGCCCCAGGCGCCGTCGAGCACCACGACCCGCTGGTCCAGCAACTCCCGCAACTCGGCCTGACGCCCAACCTCGACACCACCGATCACCGGCGTACGCACGATCGCCACCTCCAGAACTCGGAGGCGCCCTTACAGAAACACACTCAGGTCGAGCGTGGCGGACCCTGGTCCGTCGCAGCGCCTCTCGACCTGGTCGTCAATAGTACCCGGGTGCGGCGTGCACCACATCACGCCACGCGTCCGGTGAGATCACAGCCGATCTCTAGTGGTGTGTCTGGCGGGTTCCGTCGACCAACGCCTGCAGGGAGGGCGCGTAGAGGTCGGCGATCCCTTCCGGAGTCGTGGCCGCGGTTGCCCCCTCGCGCTCCACGGCGAGAACCGCGCCCAGGCCGAGCAGATGGGCCACCACGAGTTCGGCGCGCAGGTCCACGGACGATCCCGTCAGCCGGGACGCGAACTGTCGCACGACCTGATCGTGGAACCGCTCCCGCAGCAGCTTGCGTTCATCACCGTCGCCCAAGGCGAAGACCACCCGCAGAAGCAGGTCCGCATTGTTCTCGCGGCGCGATCGGACCAGCGTCAGCACGGCATGCCGGCCCAGTTCGGCATTCGGTGCATCGAGCAGGACGGCGGCTGCTTCGCTGAAGTCGGCGACCGCGTCGAACAGCAACTCCTTGCTGCCGAAGTGCTTCACGATCAAGGACGCGCTGACGCCGGCATCGGCCGCGATCCCCCGCAACGTCACCGACCCATAAGGCTGCTTCACGAAGGCCTTGCGGGCCGCCCGCAGGATTGCTGCGCGGCCGCCGTCCGCACCGGTCACGTCGTACTGCCTGCTTGAACGGTTTCCCGTACGACGGCCCGCCGGTGCGCCGGGATCAGCAACGTGAAGCCGAGCGCCCCCAGCGCCGAGACACCGGCGATGACGAACACGATCAGATAGGCGTGCAGCGTCGGGGCGGTATGACCGGCCTTGGTCGCCACGAGGTTGGCCAGCACGGTGGCGACGATCGCGCTGCAGACTGCCTGCCCGATCGTTCGCATCAACGTGTTGAGGCCGTTCGCCGCAGCCGTTTCGGTCACGGGCACAGCATGCATGATCAAGGCCGGAAGCGCCGAGTACGCCACGGCGGTGCCGGCGGCAACGACCGTCGCCCCGGCCACGATCGCAACAAGGTTCTCACTGGTGAACAAGCGGACCACATACCCGAGCGCCATCAGACCGGACGCCAGGGCCAGGGTGAAGCGCGGCCCGCGAGCGGCCGAGATCCGCGCGGAGACGGGAGACAGCAAGACCATCGCAACACCACCCGGCAGCAGACACAGACCACTCACCACGATCGAGGCGCCCAGCCCGTAGCCGGTGGATTTCGGTTCCTGCACAAGCTGAGCCGTAGCCAGTGAATTGGCATAGAAGGCGAACCCGATCAGCAGTGCGGCGAGGTTGGTGAACAGCACTGCCGGTCGCGCCGAAACCCGCAGGTCCACCAGCGGCGTCGAGGTACGGCGTTCGTAAGAAACCCACAGCGGTACGACGACCACGGCCCCGGCGAACAGCCCGAGCGTCGCGGCAGAACCCCAACCCCACGCGCTCCCCTTCGACACCGCCATCAGCAGGCACAGCAGGAACGCAGTCAGCCCCAACGCACCCAGTACGTCGAAGCGCCCGCTGGTGCGCAGCTTCGACTCCGGCACGATCAGCAGGACCACCAGCAAGTCGAGGAGCCCGAGTCCGACGCAGATCCAGAACATCGTGTGCCAGTTGGCGTACTGGACGATCAGCGTCGCCAGCGGGATGCCGAACGCCGCCCCCACGCCGAGGGTGGAGCTCATGATCGCGATGGACGGGAGCACCCGCTCCGGCGGCAGTTCGTCGCGAAGGATGCTGATGCCGAGCGGTATGACGGCCACCGCGGCACCCTGCAGAGCGCGACCGGTAACGAGGACCAGCAGGTGAGAGCTGACGGCGCACAGCAACGAGCCGACCACCATGAACCCGAGCGCCAGCAGCAGCACGCGCCGCTTGCCGTACATATCGCCGGCCCGGCCGAGCAGCGGGGTGAAGACAGCGCCAGTCAGCAGGGTCACCGTCACCAGCCAACTCACGTCGGCAGGCGCGCTATGGGTCAGCGTCGGCAATTCCGGCAGCAGCGGGACGACGATCGTCTGCATCACCGACACCAGAACGCCGCACGAGGCGAGTGCGGCGAGGATCAGGCGTGGGTGGCGAGTGCTCTGCATCGGTCTCCGATGCAGAGCACCTACAGGGTGAACTGTCATGCGACTCCTCACGGGGCACCACGGCTTGGGGCGGGCCGTGGTGAACAAGCGTTTACCGAGAAAGTAAACACCCGTTCACCTCATGACTCAAGTCAGTATCAAACGAACAGCACAACGCGGATCGGCTCGGTGTGCCCGTGGTGGGCGCTCCGTGCGGATCCGCGTACTAAGTAGTCAGCGATCCGGGCCGGTGGCCAGCGTCACAGTCGCGGTGTGCTGCTGCTGTGCTT
>JAWWPC010000350.1:0-6405 GCA_033851055.1 Kribbellaceae bacterium
GCCGTCGGCCGAACGCGTCGCGATCACGTCGATGAGAAAGCCGGGCTCGAACCGCGGATGGCGGACCAGCACCCTGCCGAGCGTCTGGGGCGGGATCACCACGTTCGCCGGGGGCCGGTGCGGGCCCTGGTCCACCTCCACGGTCCCGCGGCCGCGGGAGGCGATGGTGCCCGTCACCCGGACGATGTCGACCCAGACCCGCTCGACCTCAGGGCCACGGGCCACGGGGCGGACGATCGCCTCACGCCCGGGGCGCAGGGCCTGCAGCCCCGATCGGCCGCCGTACCACACCGAGGTGGACTGCGACATGGGCAGCCTGAGTTCGCCGCCGTCGCCGGTGCGCAGCACCAGCAGATGCGGGCTGGCATCCAGAATGCGGCCGGCGAGGGCCCGCAGCGGCGGCTTGCCCGAGCGCTCCACCGCAGGGCGGGGCAGCACGGCCTCACGGAGGATACGACGGTGGGACGGGTCGCAGCCGGGTGCTGGCACGGACACTCCAAGCTCTAGTACAGGGCTCTCGTACAGGACCGCTGCGGCCGGTTAGACCGCGTGTCAAGACTGACCCTGGAGGCTGCCACTGTCGACGTTTATGTCGCAATTCGTCGGCTCACGGGGTGAGGATTTATGCACTTGGTACAGGACTTCGTCACCAGGTTGACCCGAATATGGCTTTTTGGTTGAACCAGAATTACGATCATCGTGCGATCGTCAGAGCTGAGTCCCGGGGTCGGTGGTGACGTGAGCGCAACGCAGCACGAAGAGTTCCGCGAATATGTCGCGGCTCGTGGGCCTGCGTTGCTGCGTACCGCCATGCTGCTCACTACGGACCGTACCGAGGCCGAGGACCTCCTGCAGGCCGCTCTCGCAAAGACCTACCTCGCCTGGGACCGTATCAACGATCGCGCGGCGCTGGACGGATACGTGCGCCGCGCCATGGTCAACACCCAGATCTCCTGGTGGCGGCGCCGCAAGCTCGAGGTCTACCCCACCGATGATCTGCCCGATCAGCCCGTTGACGACCACACCCTGCGCAGTGAACTGCACGACCTGCTCGGCCGCGCCCTGGGCAGACTGCCCGAACGACAGCGGGCCGCGGTGATGCTCCGTTACTACGAGGACATGTCCGAGACCGAGGTCGCCCAGATCCTCGGGATCAGTGTGGGCACGGTCAAGAGCACGGTCTCCCGGGCGATGGCCAAACTGCGTGTGGACGCCGAACTCGAACACGATTTCGCCAGAACTCCGGAACCCAAGGTGCTGCGCATTCCGGAGCGGCTGGAAAGACCCACTACGGGCTGATTTCATGATCCTCACGGCTGGGTACTGACAATAGGCGCCACAACGGCAAGAATCCGATTCTGAAACACCGCTGCGAGTCGGAGGCGCGCCATGTGGAGCACTATGCAGGACTACCCGCTGACCGTTGGTTCGATCATGCGCTACGCCACCACCGTCTTCGGCTCCAGCCATGTCGACACCTTCACCGGTGACGGCACCCGCCGGACCACGTACGCCGACCTCGGCAAGCGGGCCGCCCGGCTCGCGGGAGCCCTCCGCGCGCTCGGTGTCCAGGCCGACCAGCGGGTCGCCACCTTCATGTGGAACAACGCCGAACACCTCGAGACCTACCTCGCGGTGCCGTCGATGGGCGCCGTCCTGCACACGCTCAACATCCGGCTCTTCCCCGACCAGCTGATCTACATCGCCGAGCACGCGGAGGACGACGTCGTCATCGTCGACGGCTCCCTCGTTCCGCTGCTGGCCAAGGTGTTGCGTGAGTTCAAGACCGTGCGTCATGTGATCGTCGTGGGCCCGGGCGACCTGACCGCGCTGGCCGACGCAGGCAAGGAACTCCACTCGTACGAGGACCTGCTCGCCGCCGCGCCCGAGTCGTACGACTGGCCACAGGACATCGACGAACGCTCCGCGGCGGCCATGTGCTACACCAGCGGCACCACCGGAAACCCCAAGGGCGTGGTGTATTCACATCGCACGATGTATCTGCACTCGATGGCGGTCTGCACCGGCAACGGGATGGGCCTCAGCAGCGCGGACAAGGTGCTGCCGGTCGTCCCGATGTTCCATGCCAACGCCTGGGGACTGCCCTACGCCGCGCTGATGGCGGGGGCACCGCTGCTCATGCCGGACCGTTTCCTGCAGTCAGAGCCGCTCGTCCGGCTGATGGAGACCGAACGGCCGACGGTCGCCGGAGCCGTACCGTCCATCTGGAACGACGTCCTGCGGTACACCCGGGAGCACGGCTCGGACCTGACGTCGCTGCGTATGGTGCCCTGCGGCGGTTCGGCCGTCCCCGAATCTCTCATGCGCAGCTTCGACGAGCTGGGCGTACGGATCGTCCAGGCCTGGGGGATGACCGAGACCTCGCCGCTGGCGACCATCGCCCATCCGCCGGTGGGGTCGGCCGGGGAAGAGGCCTGGCGGTATCGGGCCACCCAGGGCCGGGTGCTGTGCGGCCTGGAGGTGCGCGTCGTCGGCGACGGCGACATGCTCATGCCCGCCGACGGCGTGGCGGTCGGCGAGGTGGAGATCCGCGGCTCCTGGATCACCGGCAGCTACTACAAGGACGAGGATCCGGCCAAGTTCCACGACGGCTGGCTCCGTACCGGCGACGTCGGCACGCTCTCCCCGGACGGCTATCTCGTGCTCACCGACCGGGCCAAGGACGTCATCAAGTCCGGAGGCGAGTGGATCTCCTCCGTCGAGCTGGAGAACCACTTGATGGCCCATCCGGACGTCATCGAGGCGGCGGTCGTAGGCGTACCCGATGATCGCTGGGACGAGCGGCCGCTCGCCTCGGTGGTCCTGCGCGCCGACGCCCCCACCGGGGTGCGGGATCTGCAGGAGTTCGTCGCCGGCCGGGTGGCCAGATGGCAGGTGCCCGAGCGCTGGGCCGTCATCGCCGAAGTCCCCAAGACCTCGGTCGGCAAGTTCGACAAGAAAGTGCTGCGCAAGCAGTACGCGGAGGGTGCGCTGGACGTGACCCGGCTGGACTGAACACTTAGCGATGTTAGTCGGTCACGGGACGTGATAGACGTGTTCGGTTTAATCTCAAGCGCGTCCTCGCTCCATCCCCTTGGTCCCCCGGCCTCCCTGCCCCCTGGCTCGCTCCCCTTGCTCTCCCCTTGCTCCCCGAGGAGAAATTTCATGCGCGGAAACGCCGCCCGAGTCGTCGGCGCGCTCGCCATCGGCACCGCAGCGCTAGTCGCCACCGGATGCTCCGGAGGCGGCGGAGACAAGACCGCCGCCTGCAAGAACATGAAGCAGGAGATCGCCGACTTCGGCAAGAAGCAGAGCAGCGACCCCCGGCAGGTGGCCCAGGCCTACTCCGACCTGGCCAGGAAGTTCCGCGACGAGTCGAAGAACGCCGCCGACGACAAGGTCAAGTCCGCCGCGGCCAAGGCCTCCACCGCGCTGGACGGGCTCTCCGCCGACATGCGCAGCCTCGCGGCCGGCAACGTCAAGATTCCGAACACCCAGGCGCTGCAGAGCTCCTTCGCGGAGCTCCAGAAGGCCTGCGGCAACGTCTGAGCCCGTCGTGCTGATGCCCCGTCCACGCCCCACCCCACCTCCGTCTCGAGGACGGCCCGTCAGTACGTTGAGCCCATGCCGATCATCACCGTGGACATGTGGGCGGGCCGCACCGTCGAGCAGAAGCGCATCCTGGTCAAGGAGCTCACCGAGGCTTTCGTACGCGCTTCGGGCGGCTCACCCGGCGGCGTCCAGATCGTGCTCCGCGACGTCCCCAAGGAGAACTGGGCGGTCGGTGGCCAGCTCTACTCGGACCGCGACGGAGGCTGACCAGGAGCTTCCGGCAAAAGCGCTTTGCCGCCCGGCCCCAGGAGCGGTAACCTGTGCGTGGCCTGCGGGCCTCCAGGAGGATTCGCCTAGTCCGGTCTATGGCGCCGCACTGCTAATGCGGTTTGGGTGTAAGCCCATCGGGAGTTCAAATCTCCCATCCTCCGCCCTCTGACCAGGGAGTTCACGCAAACCGCGTGGACTCCCTTCGTCGTCTCAGAGATCAATAGGGGGCCGAGTTGGCACATTGATGGCACGCCCGGCCCCCTACGCGCGATTCCGGCGCGGCACGAACGCCGAGATCTTCGTCGCCGCGTCTTCGGCCAACTCCTCGGCCACCACGGCGTACACATCGCTGGTGAACGCGCTGGAGGCGTGCCCCAGTACGTCACTGACGACCTTCATCGGGACGCCCGCGGCGAGCAGCATCGTGGCCGACCCGTGGCGCAGGTCATGGAACCGAACCGGCGGGAGCGCGGGCCCATCGAGCGCGAGCCGTACGACGTCCTCGGCGGTGCGGTGGTGGCGGGCGATCTTCTCGACACTCCACCCTGCCGCGCGCCGTTGACGGAGCACGTTGTACCGGTCGATCAGCAGCTCGAACCGCTGCGAGACGTACGGCGGGCGCAACGGCCGGCCGTCTTCATAGGTGAACACCCGGCCCGAGTCCTCCCACGCCTCACCCCACGCGACCCGTTCCTCGAGCTGGGCCTTGCGCCAGGCGCGGCCTACGGTGGCGGTCGCCTCGTCGAACACGATGTGACGGTCGGAGTCTTCCGACTTGGTGTCGTCGAGCTCATCATCGGCCTGGGCCTGGCGGACATGCAGCCGGCGCGTCTCAAGGCCGAGGTCGGCCCACTCCAGGCCGACCAACTCGCCGCGGCGCATCCCCCAGTGCCCGGCGAAATGCAGCAGCGGGTACAGCCGGTCATGCTCGGCGAAGTCGAGGAACGCCCCGGCCTGCGTGGCCGTCCACACCATCACCCGGCCGGGGATCTTCCCCGTCTGCTCCCACCGCGTCACGCGCTCGGACGTCCACAGCAGCGGCTTGGTCCGCCCCTTACGCGGCTCTTCACGATCTAGGGTGTAGCCGGGGCCTGAATCCGCCGGTCTCCAGTAGTGATCTGGCGATGTAGTTGGTGAGGTTGCGGAACCCGAGGGCGGAGCCGCGGAGGTGCTCGAGTCGGCCGTTGATGGCCTCGGTCGGTCCGTTGGACGTGCCGGGTCGGTCGAAGTAGGCCAGCACGTCGACAGCTCGCCTCTTCAACGTCCGGCCGAGCGTGGCCATTTCCTTCAAGGCAGCGGGAACGCTGTGGCTGATCGAGTCGATCAGCTTGCTCATCAGTTCCCGACCACGAGCCCGGTCAGGCTCGCGGTAGGCCGCGATCATCTGTTGGTAGATCCCCCAGGTGGCTTCGACCTCGACGTGCTCCTCGACCGCGAATAGGTCGGTCAGACGCTGGCGCTGCTTGTCGGTGAGCAGGTCGGCGCCGGTGTGCAGGGTGCGCCGCGCCGAGTAGAGCGGGTCGCTCTTGCGGCCCCGGTGGCCATGGATGGCCTGCTGGACCCGGCGCCTGCATCGGTCGAGGGCGTCGCCTGCGAGCCTCACGACGTGGAAGGGATCCATGACCGCGACCGCGTCAGGCAACTCCTCGGCGGTGGCGGTCTTGAACCCGGTGAACCCGTCCATCGCGACGACTTCGACCCCGTCGCGCCAGGACTCGGGTCGTTCGGTGAGCCACTGCTTGAAGCTCTGCTTGGAGCGGCCCTCGACCATGTCCAGCAGGCGGGCCGGGCCGGTGCCTTCACGGATCCCGGTGAGGTCGGTGATCACGGTGACGTACTTGTCACCACGGCGGGTGTGGCGCCACACGTGCTCATCCACGCCGATGACCTTCACGCCGTCGAACCGGCCCGGATCCTCGATGAGGACGCGCTTGCCCTCGGCCAGGACCGCGTTGTTGGCGGTGTTCCACGACACCCTGAGCCCCTCCGCAACGCGGGCGACGGTGAGGTGCTGGACCACGAGGCCTTCCAGCGCCCGCCGCAGACCACGCCGTGACAGCTTCGCCCGCGGCTCGGCCGCCTGGGTGGTGTCTTGGCGCCACAGGTGCCCGCAACCGGTGCACCGGTAGCGGCGGACGCTCACTTCCAGCACCGTAGGGCGCCAGCCCAGCGGCTCGTGCGCCAGCCGCCGGACCACCGTGTCCCGAGGGACTCCCTCGCAGCCGCAGCGTCGACACCACCTGTCCGGCTCCACGACACGACAGGCCAGCACCGCCCGATCCGGCTCGAGTCGCTGCCCGGTGACTTCAAGGCCGAGCTCGTCGAGCCGGCAGAACGTGGTCAGGTCAGGGCAAGCGAAACTAGCGTCACGCACGTCGAGGTCTTCCGGATGAGTTCTCGATCCCTACGCGGCTCCCGATCTCGGCTAGGCGCGCGGAGTAAGCGGACCCCGGCGAAGGCGTCGCCGGAGACGACGCCATGCCTGAGTCGAGTTTTGCACTCTGGGCTGGTGTGGCCTCAGGGGCAGGCCTATCGTCTGGGCGTCGATGCGTCCGCGATGCATTCGCTGAGCAGCAGTGCAGC
>JAWWPC010000031.1:0-26158 GCA_033851055.1 Kribbellaceae bacterium
CTGCTTGCGGACGAGTCAGGCCAGTTCGAGGGCTCCGACTGGGCGGTGGGGGACCTCGCCGTACGTCGTGGTGCGTTGGCGGGCCGGGCGGCCGGCTGCGGTTGCCATCTGGGTGAGCTCCTCGATCGACTTGCGGGAGCCGTGCTTCGAGCCCGCCATCCGGCTGATGGTCTCCTCCATCAGTGTGCCGCCGATGTCGTTCACGCCACCGTTGAGCACCGCCACGCAGCCGTCGACACCGAGCTTCACCCAGGAGCACTGGATGTTGTCGATCCGTCCGTGCAGCATGATCCGCGCCATCGCGTGCACCGCGCGGTTCTCGTCGTACGTCGGGCCTGGCCGGGCCACACCAGCCAGGTAGATCGGCGAGTTCGTGTGGATGAACGGCAGCAGGACGAACTCGGTGAACCCGCCGGTCTGGTCCTGCACCGTGGCAATCGTGCGCAGGTGCTGCACCCAGTGGTGCGGTGAGTCCACGTGGCCGTACATCATCGTCGAGCTGGACGGCAGGCCCACCTTGTGCGCGGTGCTGATCACCTCGATCCAGCTTGCCGTCGGCAACTTCCCCTTTGTCAGGATCCAGCGCACGTCGTCGTCCAGGATCTCCGCGGCCGTACCGGGGATGCTGCCCAGGCCGGCCTCCTTCACCGAGATCAGGAACTCCTCGATCGAGAGCCCGGTCCGCACTGACCCGTTCACGATCTCCATCGGCGAGTAAGCGTGCACGTGCATGTCCGGCACTCTGTCCTTGACCGCCCGGACCAGGTCCGCGTACGCCGTACCGGGCAGGTCCGGGTGGATGCCGCCCTGCATGCAGACCTCGGTCGCGCCGACTACCCAGGCCTCCTCGGCCCGCTGGGCGACCTCGTCCATCGACAGCGAGTAGGCGTCCGCGTCGGTCCGCCGCTGGGCGAAGGCGCAGAACCGGCAGCCGGTGTAGCAGACGTTGGTGAAGTTGATGTTCCGGTTCACCACGTAGGTGACGTCGTCCCCAACTGTTGCCTTGCGCAACTCATCGGCGATGTGGGCAAGCTGGTCGAGCGCGGGACCAGTCGCCGTCATCAGCGTCAGCGCCTGCGAGTCGGACAGTCCCGCCGGGTCGCGCTCAGCGGCTGCCAGTGCCTCCTTCACGTCACCGTCGATCCGCTCTGGCGCCGCGCGGTTCGCAACATCCTCGCGCAGCACGTCCCAGTCCCCGTACGCGGCGTCGAAGTCCGACCGGGTCTCGGTGCGACGCCCCTCGGTGTCGATCGCGGTGTGTAGATCGGTGCGGCCGACGCTGTCCCAACCGCCGTCCGGCTCCTGCCAGGGCAGCCCCTTCGGGTACGCCGACTCGTTGGCCAAACCGGTCTCCGGATCGACGAGCGCCTCCACGTGAGCGATCAGGCGCGGGTCGAGCCAGGGCTCGCGCAGGTACTCCGGATGCGCGGTGAGCCTTTCCCGCAAGGCGAATCCGGCGTCCGCGGTCACCTTGGTCAGGTCCTCGATCTGGGGCCACGGCCGCTCTGGGTTGACGTGGTCCGGGGTCAGCGGGGACACCCCGCCGAAGTCGTCGACGCCCGCGTCGAGCAGCAACCGGCACTCGGCCAGGTCGACCAGGTTCGGCGGCGCCTGCACCCGCATCCGCGGGCCGAGTACGACCCGCGTGACGGCGATCGCGGCCAGCCATTCGTCCAGCGGTACGTCGTCGTCGTTGCGCATCGCGGTGTCGGGCTTCACTCGGAAGCCCTGGATGATGACCTCCTGGATGCCGCCGTACTGGCGGGCGATGCGACGCAGCGCGAAGATCGAGTCCGCCCGCTCCTCGAGGTTCTCGCCGATACCGATCAGCAGTCCGGTGGTGAACGGCACGTTGGAGCGACCCGCGTCCTCCAGCACCCGCAGCCGGATCGCCGGATCCTTGTCGGGAGAGCCGTAGTGCGGCTGGCCCTTCTCCTCGAACAACCGGCGCGAGGTGGTCTCCAGCATCGTGCCCATGCTCGGCGCGACCGGCTTCAGCCGCTGGAGGTCCTGCCAAGACATCACGCCCGGGTTCAGGTGCGGAAGCAGGCCGGTCTCCTCCAGGACGCGGATCGCCATCGCCCGGACGTAGTCGAGGGTGCTGTCGTACCCCGCCTCCTCCAGCCACTTGGCCGCGGCGTCCCAGCGGTCCTCCGGCGCGTCGCCGAGGGTGAACAGCGCCTCTTTGCAGCCCAGGGCCGCTCCCTGGCGTGCGATCTCGAGCACCTCGTCCGGGCTCAGGTACGGCGCGTGCACCCGGCCGGGGGTGGTCGCGAAGGTGCAGTAATGACAGCGGTCCCGGCATAACCGGGTCAGTGGGATGAAGACCTTCTTGGAGTAGGTGACGATGCCGCTCCGGCCGGCGTCGGCCAGGCCCTGGTCGCGGATCCGGGCGGCGGTCGCCATCAGTGACTGCAGCGCCTCCCCGGAGGCGGCCAGTAAGACCTCGACCTCCGCCGCGTCCAAGGTCTTGCCCTCATCGGCCCTCTTCAGCGCTCTGCGCATCGCCGTGGCGGTCGGAACAGGGTGCTGCACGCGTTCGGTCACAACGACGAGCGTATGTCGCGTCCGTCGACGATCCAGTGTCGGTCTCAAGCGTTGATCGCCGAAAGACAACTGGTACGAACGTACCGATAATCTCACTCCATGACCGGAACGGACGGGCGGCGCCGCCGCGGCGACCGTCGGCGTACCGAGTTGCTGGCGGCTACGTTGACGCTGATCGAGCGGGCCGGCGTTGCGGGTGTCAGCCATCGGGCGGTGGCCGCAGAGGCGGACGTCTCACTGGCTTCGACCACCTACCACTTCGCCACTCTCGACGATCTGCTGGTGGCCGCTCTGACCGCTGCGGCCGACGACCTCGCGGCCGAGCTGCGCGAGCGGATGACGGAGCTGGGAGCGAAACCGGCGGCGGAATTGGCGAGGCTGATCGAGCATTGCCTGGTCTATCGCCGGGACCGGACACTGGCCGCGTACGAGCTCTATCTGCTCGCCGCGCGTCGCCCGGCTCTTCGCGAGGCGGCGGTAGCGTGGCTGGAGCCGCTGACGGAGATCGCCCGGAGCTTCACCGGTGATGCCCGCCGTGCACGGCTCTTGGTCGCGGCCCTCGACGGCATCCTGCTGCACGCGCTGATCGGCGCGAGGGACTTCGACCGTGCTGACTTCGACGCATTGCTGTCAGCCCTCAGATAGCGCCACATTACGCGTCGGCGCTGGTGAGCGCGGTGGCTTCGGCTTCGGAATGGGCCTCGGGGGTGCGGAGGTGGGAGAGGGGCTTCCAGCCGGACGCGAGCGCACCGACCGAGAGCAGCACCGCGAACGCACCAACGTAGAACGGCAGTTGGACGTTGAAACTCTCACCGAGCTTGCCTGCCAGCCAAGGAGCGACTGCGCCACCGGAGAACCGCACGAAGCTGTACGCCGCGGACGCCGTACCGCGCTCGACCGGAGCGGCGGCCATCACTGCCTCGGTGATCAGCGTGTTGTTCACGCCGAGGAAGAGTCCGGCGACGATCACGCCGGCTGCCAGCACCGGCGGGTGGTGGGCGTAAATCCCCATCACGGCAAGGTCGGCCCCGAAGAGCAGCAGCGAGGTCAGCACCACCGGCAGCGTGCCGAACCTGCGCTGCAGCCTGGGCGCCACGAACACCGAGGTGATCGCCAGCCCGATGCCCCAGCCGAAGAAGATCAGCCCGATCTCCCGCGCGGACATCGCCAGCGGGAACGGGGTGAACGCCAGCAGCGTGAAGAAGCCGAAGTTGTACAGCAGCGCAGTAACGGCGACCGTCGCCAATGACCTGTGCCGCAGGGCCTTCAGCGGTTCGATGATCGACGTACGGCGCGGTGCGGGCGGCGAGGCCGGTAGCAGGAAAGCCGTGGCGGCCAGTGCGATCGTCATCAGTACGGCGACGCCGAAGAACGGGCCGCGCCAGGAGATGGTGCCGAGTTCACCGCCGACCAGGGGGCCGGCCGCGATACCGACGCCGAGTGCGGCCTCGTACAGGATGATCGCCTGCGCGACGGAACCGCTGGCGGAGTTCACGATGGTGGCCAGCGCGGTCGCGATGAAGAGCGCGTTGCCCAGACCCCAGCCGGCCCGGAAGGCGACGATCATGCCGATCGTGTTGGACAGTCCGGCCAACGCGCTGAAGACAATGATGATGGCAAGGCCGATCAGCAGGGTGCGCTTGGCGCCGATCCGGCTCGAGACGGCACCGGTGATCAGCATCGCGACACCGATCACCGCCATGTAGCTGGTGAAGAGCAGCGACACCTGGGACGGGCTGGCGTGCAACTGGTCGGCGATCGGCTTGAGGATGGGGTCGACCAGGCCGATGCCCATGAAGGCGATCACACAGGCGAAGGCGACAGCCCAGACGGATTTGGGTTGTTTGAGAAATGAGTTGCTCACCGGGGGCTGTCCTCCATGGCGTCGAGGGTGAGGATCGAGTGCATGACGGCGGCCGCGGCCTCGAGCTTCTCGAGATCCGTCGGCGGCAACTGGCGGAGCCGGACGGCAAGCGCGGCGCCGGCCTCCTGACGGGCCCGGTTGAGGTGCGCCCGGCCGGCGTCGGTGAGGCTGATCAAGCTGGCGCGGGAGTCGGCGGGATCGGCTTCGCGCCCGACCCAGCCGAGCTCCTCCTGGCGCTGGACCAGGTTCGACATGCTCGGCTGCGAACAGCGGTCCGCTTTGGCCAGTTCGCTGATCCGGGTCGGGCCGAGCTCGTCGAGGCGGCCGAGCAGGCGCATGGCCGCGTGCGGCATGACACTCACATCCCGGCTGGCCAGTCGGGCGAGCCGCGCGGCGGCAACCACGACGTCGATGCCCAGTTGGGTGAGGTCAGTAGCGATCATGGAGAGCAACAATACATAGGAAAGCTATGTATATCCACAGCGCGAGCTGTCAGTTTGGGATGGGGTTGCCGGCTGGGTCGCGGAAGGCGCTCACGGGGATTGGGCCGCGGTGGAGGATGTGCGGGATGTCGGCCCAGGGCAGCCAGGGCTCGGTGGCGTTGAGGTTGCGGAGCCGGTGCAGGGCTTGATCGGACGGAGTGGACAGCGCGGCTGCTGCTTCGGGGGTGTACGGGATGTAGTCCTGAGCGGCCTGTGGCTGGAACAGAGGATCGTGGCGCTTGAGCAGGATGCGGGTTCGGTCGGGCGAGAGCAGGTTGGCGTCGATGGTCCAGTAGGTGAGGCCGGACACGGCCCGGCCGGACTCGCGGAGCGCGTCGAAGATCGGCGCGGGGTGGACGGGGGAGAAGAAGAGGACATCGGTCCAGCGGCAGTCGAGCGGATAGACCGGGTGGTCCATCACATGCGGCCGTTCGGCGTACTTGACGACCTCGCGCTCGTAGAGGTCTGGGTAGCGGTCGCGAATCAGGTTGAGCGGGAGCAGGTCGTCGCCACGTAGATCACGGATGGCGCCTTTGTAGAGAAGTGTCGGCATAGAAAAAGCCTCCGACGCGGTAATTCGCTTCGGAGGCTGCTTGGTGATTCTAGCAGCCAGAGGTGGCGCGCGATGGCTTCCGCGGCTGGTCGTTGGCGCGACTACCGCTACGTAAGCAATCCCGTGCACGGTGCTGTGGTGGCGACGATCCTCGGGCCAATACGACGAGTACTACCGCACCCTGCCGCGCCTGGCTCCCACTACTCAAGCACTGATCTTGCAGTAGTGCAAAATTTCAGCGGTATCTATTTGCATGACTGTAACTTTATCTCTACCGTGGCCGTGTGATGCAGACAGTCAAGGACGACGCCACGGCTACGCCGCCGGGGCGCCGGGAGCGAAAGAAGCAGGAGACCCGGGCGGCGCTGGCAGCAGCGGCGCTCCGGCTTGCCGTCGAGCGGGGCGTCGACCACGTCACGGTCGAGGACATCAGCGAGGCCGCCGACGTGTCGGTGCGGACGTTCTTCAACTACTTCCCGCACAAGGAGCACGCCATCCTCGGTCGCGATCCAGACGAGCGCGAGCGCGCGGTGCGGCGGTTGCGGGAGGCACCGGCCGAGCAGTCCCCGCTCACCACGATGCGGCTGGTGATCGATCAGGCCCTGAGTGATCTCGAGGATGGTGACGGGCCTATGTCGCAGCGGATCGGCCTGATCATGCAGTCGCCTACCCTGCTGTCGCAGTTCGTCCTGCTCGGCGCCGAGGACGAGCGGCTGGTCGCGGCCGCGTTGGCCGAGCGGATGGGCCTCCCGGTCACATCTGTCCTGCCGACGCTGCTGGTCGGAGCGTCGTCCACCGCCGTCCGGGTCGCGATGGAGAAGAAGGCCGCAGTCCCGGATCGCTCATTGCGCTCCTTGGTCGACGAGGCGTTCATCTTTCTCGCAGACGGGCTGGACCCGGCCTTCGACCGTACGAATCTCTTCCGCACCGACCAGGAAGGTCAGTCATGACCACCGCCTCAGCTCCGACCCCGCCCGAAGCCGCAGCGGAGGAGGTCGTCGCACTCACACCGCGGCAGACCATGCAGGCAATCTCCGGGCTGATGATCGGCATGCTCGTCGCCGTCCTGGCCGGCACCGTGGTGTCCACCGCGCTGCCGCGGATCATCGCCGATCTGGGCGCGAGCCAGTCCGCCTACACCTGGGTGGTCACGCTCGAGTTGCTGGCGATGACAGCCACTGTGCCGCTGTGGGGCAAGCTCGCCGATCTCTACAACAACAAGCTGCTGGTCCAGCTCTCGCTGTCGTTCTTCGTGATCGGCTCGCTGGTGGCCGGTTTCGCGCCGAACGTGGAAGTGCTTCTGGCCAGCCGGGTCGTGCAGGGCATCGGCGCCGGCGGTCTGACGGCGCTGGTGCAGATCGTGATGGCGGCGATCATCCCGCCGCGAGAGCTCGGGCGGTACTCGGGCTTGTTCGGCGCGATCTTCGCCTCGGCGACCGTCGGTGGTCCGCTGCTGGGCGGCTTCCTGGTGGACTCGCCGCTCGGCTGGCGCTCCTGCTTCCTGGTCGGGGTGCCTTTCAGCCTGCTCGCGATCTTCATGCTGCAAAGGACTCTGAAGGTCCCGACGATCCGGCGCGAGGTGAAGATCGACTGGCTCGGCGCGCTGCTGATCACCGGTGGCGTGAGCACGATCCTGGTCTGGTCGACGTTCGCCGGCAACCGGTTCGACTGGGTCTCCGGCTGGAGCTTCACCATGGTCGGGATCGCCGTGGTCGTCCTGGTTCTCGCCGTGGTGGTCGAGTCCCGGCATCCGGAACCGATCATCCCGCTGGATCTGTTCCGCAACCGGACCGTGGCCCTGGCCGTCGTCGCCAGCATGCTGGTCGGTCTGGCGATGTTCGGCGGCTCGGTGTTCCTGTCGCAGTACTTCCAGATCGCGCAGGGGCATACGCCGACCAGTGCCGGGCTGATGAGCCTGCCGATGATCTTCGGCATGCTGGTGTCGTCTACCGTCGCCGGTGGCCTGATCACCAAGTACGGCCGGTGGAAGATATACCTGGTGATCGGCGGCGTGCTGCTGCCGGTCGGCCTGGCCCTGCTCGGCACGATCGACGCGCACACCAGCACGCTGAGGATCTCGCTGTTCATGGCAGTCCTCGGTGTCGGCGTAGGCCTGGTGATGCAGAACCTGGTGCTCGCGGCCCAGAACGACGTACCGGCCCGCGAGTTGGGGGCGGCCACGTCGGTGGTGAGCTTCTTCCGCAGCATGGGCGGCACGATTGGTGTCAGCGCGCTCGGTGCGGTGCTGGCCAGCCGGGTCACCAGTTCGCTGAACGCGGGCGGCGGTGGCGCGGGGGACACTGGCGCGGTGCCGGACATCGCGACGCTGCCGGAGCCGGTCCGGATCGCGGTCCAGGAGGCCTACGGCTCGGCCACTGCGGACCTGTTCCTGATCTCGACGCCGATCGCGGTGCTGGCGCTTGTCGCGGTGGTCTTCATCAAGGAGAAGTCGCTGTTGACCACGTCGGCGTCCGAGCGGATGGCGACCGAGGGAACCGCTGCTGCGCTCGACGACATGGTGCCGGACGGCCGCTGAGGACGTGCTGGCAGAGTGGAACGCATGATCGTTGCATTCAGCATCAGTCCGGCCGCCGGTGACGACACCGGCGGCGTCAGCCAGGCCGTAGCGGAGGCGATCCGGGTGGTTCGCGCCTCCGGCCTGCCGAACGAGACCAACGCGATGTTCACCAACATCGAGGGTGAGTGGGACGAGGTGATGGCGGTGGTGAAGCAGGCGGTAGAGGTAGTCGCCGCGGTGTCGCCGCGGGTCAGCCTGGTTCTCAAGGCCGACATCCGCCCCGGCTACACCGGCCAGCTCACCGCCAAGGTGGACCGGATCGAGCAAGCACTCTCCGACTGAAGTCTGGACGAGGGATAGCGCCTAAGTTAGTTCAAGGCTTGAAATTTCTCTCCGTGACAGACCGGTGGGCGGTGGCTACTTCCTTGGTCCGGCCCGGGGTGGCAAATCACTGTCGTCTGTCGGTGGAGTGGGTTACGTTCCGGTCATGAGAATCCTGCGCGGCGCCGCCCTCGCGGCCGGGCTCGTCCTGTCCCTCTCGCAACTTCTGCCGGCCCAGGCTGTGCCAGTACCCGGTGGCTTGCGCCACGGCCCGTCGTACGGGTGGGATCTGAAGCCGACCGGGAGTGCATCGCAGTTCCGCGGGCTGGCCGCGGTCAGCGCCGACGTGGCCTGGGTCGCGGGCACTGCCGGCCAGGTTCTGCGTACGACGGACGGCGGTGACAGCTGGCAGAACGTCAGCCCGCCGGATGCCGCGGCGCTCCAGTTCCGCGATGTCGAGGCCTTCGACGCGAACCGGGCGGTGGTGCTCGCGATCGGTAGTGGCGAGGACTCCCGGATCTACCGCACGCTCGACGGAGGCAAGAAGTGGGCGGAGACGTTCCGCAACACCGATCCCAAGGCCTTCTACGACTGCCTCGACTTCAAGGATGATCGTCACGGGCTGGCGCTGAGCGACCCGGTCGACGGCAAGTTCCGGATCGCGGCCAGCGCCGACGGTGGCAAGCGCTGGGAGGTGCAGCCGAGCACGGGCATGCCGGCCGCGCTGCCCGGTGAGTTCGCCTTCGCGGCGAGCGGCACCTGCCTGGTGGCCGGGCCCGGGCGTACGGCGTGGTTCGCGACCGGCGGTGGCGATCGGCCGAGGGTGTTCCGCACCGCCAACGGCGGCCGGACGTGGAAGGTGACGGACTCGCCGATGGCCAGTGGCGCAGCGGCTGGCATCTTCAGCCTGGCGTTCCGTGGTCCGCTGCTCGGCGTAGCGGTCGGGGGCGACTTCGAGAAGCCGAACGAAGCGGTCAGGGCAGCATCCCTCACGTACGACGGTGGCCGCACCTGGCAGCTGGTCCCGGCCGACAAAGCGCCGAAGGGCTACCGCTCCGGCTCGGCCTTCGTTCCGTGGGCCATGGGTACGGTCGTCGCGGTCGGCCCGACCGGAAGCGACGTCAGCCTGGACGGCGGCCGCAGTTGGACACAGTTCTACGATGGCAGCTTCGACAGCGTCGAATGCGCCGGCCACGGCCCGACGGCGGCTTGCTGGGCCTCGGGTGCGAAGGGCCAAGTGGCTCGCCTGAGTAGGCGCTGACCGATTCAGGTCAAGCAGGCCAGGATGAAGTCATGCGCATCCATCCAACTCCGCTGAAGGCGCTGACCTACAACATCCACCATGGCCGGGGCCTCGACCGTGTACTCGACCTGGAACGGATCGCTGCGATGATCGACGAATCCGGCGCCGACCTGGTCGGGCTGCAGGAGGTCGACAAGCACTGGAGCGCGCGCAGCGACTGGGCGGACCAGCCTGCCTGGTTCGCCCAGCGCCTCGGCATGCACGTCGCTTACGCCGCCAACCTCGATCTGCCGCCGCTGAACCCGGGGGAGCCGCGGCGTCAGTATGGCACCGCGATCTTGTCCCGCTTCCCGATCAGGAACTTCCGTAACACGCTGCTGCCGATCTACCGGGGACACGAGCAGCGGGGGCTGCTTGAGGCAACCATCGATGTACGAGGCTTCGACCTGCGGTTCGCCGACACCCACCTCACCTCGTCCAGCAAGGCCGAGCGGCTGGACCAGGCCAGGCGGGTGGTGAAACTGCTGGGTGCTTCCGAGCGGCCGGCCGTGCTCGTCGGTGACCTCAACGCCAGGCCGAGGGCGCTGGAGATCACCACGCTCACGGCTCACTGGCGCGACACCTGGGCCGAGGTCGGCGACGGACCCGGCTTCACGATCAAGGCGAACAATCCGACCGCTCGGATCGACTACGTGCTGCACAGCGATGGTGTCCTGGCCCGGTCGGCCGAGGTCATCACCACGTACGGTTCGGACCACCTGCCGGTGTTCGCGGAGCTCTCGTTGCTCGGGGCATGAATCCGTGCGGTCGTTGCCAGCAGCACCTAAGGATGCTTGAACGACAAGCCTGTCGTGATCAATTCGACACGCAGGTGAAACAAAGTTGTCCGTGTGAAAAGTGTTCCCAATGGGGGCTTCAGGCAACTAGTGTCGCGTGTGAGGTCCAGAAGGGCCAAAGGTTCACGAGTCCTGGGGAAGGGACTCGTGACTGGCGGAAGGAACCTGTCAGTGCGGCTACTTTCCGGCGTGCTCGTGGTTTCGCTGGCGGGCACCATGGCCCTGATCACTGTTCCGGCCAAGGCTGATCCCAAGCCTCCGGTGATCCCGTCCCAGTCCACCGTCGACGCGGCCAAGAGGGCCGCCGCCGCGAAGGTCGCCCAGGTTGCCGCGATCGAGCAACAGTTGGCCAGCGCCGACGATCGGCTAGAGGAACTCGGCCGAGCCGCCGGGCGCGCCGATGAGGCATACAACGGCGCCGTGTACCGGTTGCAGCAGGCAAAGACCGAGGCGGCTACCGCGGCCGCCCGCGCGGCTAAGGCGCAACAGACCCTGGACGGCGAGCGCCGCCAGATCGGCCGGTTCGCCGTCGCGTCGTACCAGGGTGGTGGCGACATCGCCAAGCTCGGCCCGCTGTTCAGTCCGGACGGTCCGCAGGAGCTGCTCGACTCGGCCGGCGCGGCCCACGCGGTGTCGACGGCGATGCAGGGCTCCTTCCTCCGGTACACCGCGACGCAAGTAGTCAGCAACGCCTTCCGGATGCAGGCGGACCAGGCCGTCGTGAAGGTGAAGGCGGCCACCGATACCGCTGCCGCGGCGAAGGCTCGGGCCGAAGCCGCAGAGGCAGGTCAGGCGGCTGCTGTCGCGTCGATGGGCGCCGAGCGCAAGAAACAGATCACCCAGCTCGCGGCCCTGCGCAATACGTCGTACCGGGTGGCCGCGCAGCGACAGAACGGGCTCGAAGAGCTGGCCCGCAAGCATGCCGCCGCATTGGCGGCCAAGAAGGCCGAGGAACTGAGGAAGCGGATCGCTGCCCGAGAGGCGGCCGAGCGCGCCAAGGAGGCTAAGCGAGGGCCGAAGACCTCGCCAAAGGGTTCGAGTGCGGCGATCGCCTTCGCCCTGTCGCAGTTGGGTGACCCCTACGTCTGGGGCGCGACCGGACCCGACTCGTGGGACTGCTCTGGTCTGACGATGGAAGCCTGGGCACACGCTGGGATTCAGCTACCGCACTACAGCGTTGCGCAGTACGAGCAGGTCAAGCACATCTCGGCGGACGAGTTGCAGCCGGGCGATCTGATCTTCTGGGCCGACGATGCGAACGACCCGAGCACGATCTTCCACGTCGCGATGTACCTCGGCAGCGGCCAGATGATCCACGCACCCCGGACCGGTAGGCCGGTCAAGCTGGAGAACGTCTACTACTGGAAGACCCCGGACTTCTTTGGCCGCCCCTGAGTGGTTACGGGTCGCCCCAGGTTGGCAACGTAAGGGCGGCGCTCATCCGCCTCAGCTCGTCGCGGTGCAACGCACTGAGGCGGGACAACGCGAGCTGTCCGCTCTCGGTCAGCTGCACCTGCACTGCCCGGGCGTCGGCCGGGTGGGGGATTCGTTCGACCAGTTCCTGCTTCTGCGCCCTATTGACCAGCTCGACCACGCTGTGATGGCGAAGTTGGAGGCGCTCGGCCAGCTCCCGCAAGGTCGCCCACTCCCGGCCGGGGAACCCCTTGAGGGCCAGCAACAGCTGGTATTGCTGCGGAGTCAGACCGTCACGCCGCACCGTCTCCTCACTGAAGCGCAGGTAGCTGCGAATGCCGAAACGGAAGCGGGCGAGATCCTCGAAGTCCGCCTTGGTCAGACCCTCCGGATCAGCTTTTTGTGTCATGACCCCTCATGCCTAGCAATATATATCGTGTTGCGATATTACTGAGGAGTCGGCGGCCCATCAGGGTCGGGTGATGCCAGGAGGTGTGTCGTGTATGAAGGCCTACCGGATCTGCTGGCTGACCCTCTGCATCGCGCTAGGTGCAGTGGGGACCGTGGTCGCGCTGAGTTGGTCGATATCCGTGGCCCTGGTCTTCTTCACCTGTGCCGCCGCGTGCGGCGCCGTGCTCGGTACCGCGGCCCTCGGCCCTGAGGACGCACAGCCGGAGTCGATCGTGTGGCGGCAGGTGTTTGTCGGCGCGGCCGTCGGTGGCCTGGTGACGGTAGCGGTGATCGGGATGGGCGTGTTGCTCGGGGCGGGATCAGCCTTGATGCTGCTGTTGCTCGGGGTCGGCTCATCGCCGACCGTGATTAGGTTCTGCCGTCGCGGGCTCGGGCAGTCTGCTTCGGATTCGCCTTCGGCTCCACCATCCGAACGGTCGGACCAGATGGCGGAGTCGGCTGTGGCTGAGTCAAGCGATGATGCCGAGACCCAGCCGCAGTCGCTCACCGATGCCCAGTTATGCACCGCTTGGCGGATCAGCTTCTCGGCTCTGGAGAAGGCCCGCACCGAGCAGCAACGGTTACGGATCGTCGAGGAACGCCAGGACTGTCTCGACGAACTCGAGCGCCGGAATCCTCATGGGCTCGCAGCCTGGCTGGCGTCCGGAGCCAGGGCAGCGGGCGACCCCACCAGATTCGTGCTCGGGGACCGCAGTGCAGCCTCGACCAGCATCGACTGGGACGGCCTCATCCACGGGAGGGATTTCTAGATCTTCGCGATCAGCCTGCCCTGGTTTGCGCGGCGGTCCAGGATCTCGTGGATCTGCTGGACCTTCTCCAGCGGGTAGCCGGCGTCCACTGCGGTACGGAGGTTGCCGGCTCGCCAGAGCTCCGCGACCTCGGCGATGTCGGCCCTGGCCTGGTCAGGACGCGCTGCCCGCCACCCGAGCATCCCCACGCCCATCACGGACTTGAGACCGAACAAGCTGGACGCCGGAATCGTGGGTAGCGTCCCGCCGATGGCGCCGTAGGTGATCATCCGGCCGAGCGGCGCCAGCAGTTCTAGGCCACGGTCGAACACTTCGCCGCCGATTGCGTCAAGGATGACGTCCGGCCCGTCCGGTACGGCGGCTCGGACCTGGTCGGCCCAAGCTGGATCGCTGGAGTCGATGGCAAGGTCCGCGCCCCATTTGCCGATGAACGCCAGCTTGGCCGGGGTGGACGTCGTACCGATGATCGTCTTGGCCCCGAGCGTGCGGGCGAGTTGGAGCGCGAGATGACCGACGGTTCCGGCCGCTGCGTGGATCAGGACTGTGTCTGTTGACGAGACCCTGGCGGCCCGCAACAAACGCAGCGCGAGCGGCCCTGTCATCGAGAGCACGGTGGCCTCGCCTGCGTCGGCTTCGTCGGGCACCGGGGCCAGCCATTCGGCGGCTGCGACGACGTAGTCGGCGAACGCGTCCTCGGACAACGAAGTCACTCGAGCACCCACCTGTACGTCGGTGACGCCCGGGCCGAGTGCGGCGACCCGGCCGACGACCTCGCCGGTGAGTTTGGCGGGGAGCGGCAGCGTCCAGGGGCCATCGCCCCGGCGGAGGAGGGCGTCGATCGCGTTGGCGCCGATCGCCTCGACCTCGATCAGGACCTGGCCCTCGGCGGGGACCGGCTCGGGTACCTCGTCGACCTGCAGGACATCCGGGCCGCCATAGGAGTGGTAGCGGATTGCGCGCACTTAGAGCTCCAAAATTCGTGGGAGACATAAATAGTAGGTGTCTCCCACGATAGCGGAATCGTGGGGGCTGTCAACGATTAGAGTGAGAGGCATGACCAAGTCGTCCAACCACCGCCTCGGTGATCGGATCGTCTGGCTGTTCGGCCGGGTGACGCAGCAGACCCAGCGACTGATCCGGCAGCAGATGGACTCCGCGGGGCTGCGGACGCAGCACTACCATGTGCTCGCCAGCCTGGCGGACTCAGGCGAGGCGGCGCAGGCCACGCTGGCCGACCGCATCGGGCTTGACCGCAGCGACCTGGTGACGGTGCTCGACGAGCTGCAAAAACTCGAGTACGTCGTCCGCCGGACCGATCCGGCCGACCGTCGACGCAACATCGTGGGGATCACCGACCGCGGCCAGGAGGTTCTCGGCCGGATGGATCAGTTGATCTTCGCCGCGGAGGACCAGTTGCTGGCACCTCTCACAGCGGCGGAGCGCAAGACCTTGACCGGTCTTCTGGCCCGCTTGGTAACGCCGTCCGAATGAGCTTTGTCAGTGCTCGGTCTTCAACCGTTCGAAGGATGCGGTGATCTCGGCTTCGGCGTCGGCCCGGCCGACCCAGCTGGCGCCCTCGACCGACTTGCCCGGCTCCAGGTCCTTGTAGACCTCGAAGAAATGCTGGATCTCCAGCCGGTCGAACTCGGGCAGATGGTGGATGTCACGCAGGTGCTCCTGTCGCGGATCACCGGCGGGCACGCAGACGACCTTGTCGTCCGGGCCCTTCTCGTCTGTCATCCGGAACATGCCGATCGCGCGGGCCTTGATCAGGCAACCAGGAAACGTCGGCTCCGTCAGCAACACCAGGGCGTCCAGCGGGTCGCTGTCCTGGCCCAGGGTGTCCTCGATGAACCCATAGTCGGCGGGATACTGGGTCGAGGTGAACAGGGTCCGGTCGAGCCGGATCCGGTTGGTCTTGTGATCCAGCTCGTACTTGTTGCGGGTGCCCTTGGGGATCTCGATGAAGACGTCGAACTCCATACGGCAGATACTGTCACGGTTCTCACCCATGATCTGACAGGAGCAGCCCGGTGGCTCGTCCTCCCCGTGCGGCGTTGGTCACGCTTGCGGCAGGTGCGGTGCTCGGCGCCCTGGTGGCCGGCGCCGGTGGTGCAGAGGCGGTGCGTGGTCCGTCATTCCGGGCCACCGACTCGACTGCTGCCCCGTTGGTGCTTCCGCCGGCCCAGACGGAAGGTGTCGCGCCGACCGCGGCCGGCGTACAGAAGGCTCTGGCGTCGGTGCTTGCGGATCCGTCGTTGGGCAAGCACCGGGGTGCGTATGTCTACGACGCTTCGCGCAGCAAGGTGGTCTACAGCACCGGTACAGCGAAACCGTTCGTGCCCGCCTCGACGCTGAAGTTGCTGACCACCGCGTCGGCGCTGGCGACCCTCGGCCCGGACCGCTGGTTCACCACCAAGACGGTCATCGCGTCCAAAGGGCAGATCGTGCTGGTCGGCGGCGGCGACCCGTTGCTGACGGTCAAGCGACAGACCGACCCGCTGGACTTCCCGAGACGCGCCACACTGCAGGACCTGGCCGCCAGTACGGCGCGGTCGCTCCGGGCGAAGGGGGTCCTGTCTGTGTCGCTGGGGTACGACGCGACCTTGTTCAGCGGTCCGGCCATCAACCCGAAGTGGCTGCCGACGTACATCACCGAGGGCGTTGCCGCCCGGACGTCCGCGCTCTGGGTCGACGAGGGCAGGGCGGTTCCCGGTAAGGCGAAGCGGGTCACTTCTCCGCCGCTGGCCGCGGCCAACGCGTTCGCCACGCAGTTGCGGGCCGCCGGGGTGAAGGTGACTGCGGTCAAGGCGATGGAGGCGCCGCCGACTGCGACGAACCTCGCGCAGGTCCGCTCGGCCCCGCTCGGCGACATCGTCGAGTACGTGAACCTGCACAGCGACAACGACGGTGCCGAGGTGTTGCTCCGCCAGGTCGGCCTGGCGACCAAGAACGGGGGCTCGTACGCCGGCGGCCTGAAAGGTGTCCGGGCCACTCTCACCAGCCTCGGGCTCGACCCCAGCAAGGCCCGGCTGGAGGATGGCAGCGGCCTTTCCCGCACCGACCAGGTACCGCTGGACCTGCTTGCCGGCGTACTGCGGGTGGCCACCTCGGCAAGCAGGCCGGAGTTGAAGCACCTGCTCACAGGGCTTCCGGTGGCCGCCTTCACCGGCAGCCTGGGGAATCGCTTCAGCAGTCCCGGCACGGCGGCCGGCACCGGGGTGGTCAGGGCCAAGACCGGCACCCTGACCAGCGTCCACTCGCTCGCTGGACTGGTCCGAGACCGGACCGGGACTCTGCTGGTGTTCGTCGTGGCCACCGACAGCGCCCCGCCGAGCAAAGCGCTGGCGGCCCGCGCCGCCCTCGACCGCGCAGCCGCGGCCCTGGCTGGCTGCGGCTGCGGTTGAGCAGCGCGGGTTGGTATCTACCACTAGGGTCGAAATATGAGTACGGAAGGCGGGACCGCGACCGAGATGGTCGACTGGCAGCTGGCTACCGGTGTGGCGCGGAAGCTGCTTCGCCCCGGGCCGGCCGTGAGCCGCACCGAGGCTGACCAGGTGGTCAGCCAGCTGCGGCAGTTCGCGGTTGATTCGGAGCACCACGTGCGTGAGTTCACCGGGCTGCAGGCCACATCTGCGACAGCGCCGGTGATGATCGTGGACCGGCCGGGCTGGGTGCAAGCCAACGCCGACGGGTTCCAGACTGTGCTGCAGCCGCTGGCGGACAAGCTCCGGGAGAAGCACCAACGCTCCGGCGGGTTGCCGTCGGCAGTCGGCTCGCGGGTGACGGCGATCGAGGCCGGCGCACTACTGGCGTTCCTCTCGTCGAGGGTGCTGGGCCAGTTCGATCCGTTCTACCCGTCGACGCCCGATCCGCAGCAGCCCGACCTTACCGGGCGGCTGCTGCTGGTCGCTCCGAACGTGGTGCACGTCGAGAACGAACTGGGCGTCGTGCCACGGGACTTCCGGCTTTGGGTCTGCCTGCACGAGGAGACGCACCGGGTCCAGTTCACCGCCGTACCGTGGCTGCGCGACCACCTGCGGTCCGAGATCGCTCTCTTCCTGGACAAGGCCGAGCTGGACGCGTCGGCGTATGCGGCCATGTTCCGCGAGGCCGTCCAGCGGCTCGCCCGCTCGGTCAAGGGCGAGGCAGAGCTGTCTCTGGTCGATCTGATGCAGTCGCCGGAGCAACGCGCGGTACTGGACCGGCTGACAGCGGTGATGTCGCTGCTGGAGGGCCACGCCGACTTCGTGATGGACGGAGTCGGACCATCGGTGATCCCGACCGTCGATGCGATCCGGGGCAAGTTCTCGTCCCGCCGGGCCGGCGGCAACCCGGTGGATCAGTTGCTCAAGCGGCTGCTCGGTCTGGACGCCAAGCTGCGCCAGTACCAGGACGGAGCCGCCTTCGTCCGTCGAGCGGTCGACCGGGTCGGTATGGCTGGCTTCAACCGGGTCTGGACCGGCCCGAACACGCTGCCCACCAAGACCGAGATCGCGGATCCTGATGCCTGGATCAAGCGGCTCCACGGCTGAGGCCGGCAAGCTGGAGCCGCACAGACGCGGCAAGCTGCACCCCGCCATCGCGCGGGTCCGCGAGGCCGTGCGGGATGGTCTTGACGAGTTGCCGCAGGGCACGACCGTGCTTGTGGCCTGCTCCGGTGGCGCCGATTCGCTCGCGCTAGCCGCGGCAACCGCGTTCGAGGCGCCCAAGCTCGGGCTGCGCGTGGGCGCGGTGATCGTCGACCATGGCCTCCAGCCCGGCTCGGCCGAGGTCGCCGAGGCTGCTGCTGAACAGTGCCGGTCGCTGGGTCTCGACCCGGTACGTGTCCAGTCGGTCGCTGTCGGGACCGTCGGCGGTCCCGAAGGTGCTGCCCGAACAGCCCGGTACGACGCCCTGCGCGAGGCGGCAGACGAGTTGGGCGCAGACGTGGTGCTGCTGGCTCATACCCGAGACGACCAGGCCGAGACGGTGCTGCTGGGCCTTGCCAGGGGATCGGGCGCCCGCTCGCTGGCCGGGATGGCGCCGGTGGCTGGGATGCTCCGGCGGCCCTTGCTGGAGGTGTCTCGCGGGACCACGGTGGCTGCGTGCGTGGCATCCGGGCTGAAGCCGTGGCACGACCCGCACAACGACGATCCGTCGTACCGGCGGGTGCGGGTGCGACACGAGGTGCTGCCGATGCTTGAGGAGGCGCTCGGGCCCGGTGTGACCGAGGCGCTGGCCCGGACAGCCGGGCTGCTGCGTGCCGACGCGGATGCGCTCGACGTATTGGCTGTCGACCTCGCCGAGACCGCAGTACGCCGCGAGGGCGAGGAGGTGCTGTGTGACGTCGGAATGCTGGAGGCGGAACCGGCGGCACTCCGCAGCCGGGTGTTGCGGCAGGCCGCGCTGGAGGCGGGCTGCCGGGCCAATGACCTCTCTGCGGGCCACATCGCGTCGGTCGATGCGCTAGTCACGGACTGGCGCGGGCAGCGCTGGATCGACCTGCCACAGGGGATCCGTGCCGTCCGGCGGGCCGGTTCGATCTTCCTGGGTAGTGGTGTGACAGGCTGACCAGCGTGGATGCTGCGGACATCGAGAAGGACCTGAGCAAGATCCATTTCACCGAGGAGGAGATCCTGGCCAAGCTCCAGGACCTCGCCGGCCAGATCGAGCGGGATTACGAAGGCAAGGACCTCCTCGTCGTCGGTGTCCTCCGAGGCGCCGTGATGGTGATGGCAGACCTCGCCCGGGCCTTCCACGGGCACGTGGAGATGGACTGGATGGCGATCTCGTCGTACGGATCGGGAACCAAGTCCTCCGGAGTGGTCCGGATCCAGAAGGACCTGGACACCGACATCACCAACCGGCATGTGCTGATCGTCGAGGACATCATCGACACCGGGCTGACGTTGACCTGGCTGGTCAGCAACCTGCAGTCCCGCAAGCCGGCCTCGCTGGAGATCTGCACCGCATTCCGCAAGCCGGACGCGGCCAAGATGACCGTGCCGGTGAAGTACGTCGGTCTCGAGCTGCCGGACGAGTTCGTCGTCGGTTACGGGCTCGACTACGCCGAGAAGTACCGCAACCTGCGCTGCGTGGCCAGCCTGGCGCCGCACGTCTACTCCTAGACTTATCGCCTCTGATCAGCGCCGGACGGGTGTATTGCGCCCGTCCCTGTCACACTCGGTGGATGCCGTGTCTCGGGTGTCGAGGAGTGACCCTCCCGCGAGGGCGTTTGCCCGGCACGAGACACTTACAGCGGTGTACTGTCTCAAGCCCACATTCGGGCTTGTCGAGCTAGGAGGGACGGGGCTCTCGCCCTGATCATGGACGTGAAGCGCATCTTCCGCGGACCCCTGTTCTGGATCGTGGTCGCCTTCTTGGGCGTACTGGTGATCGGGCAGCTCCTGACCGGCTCGACCGGGTACAAGGCCGAGCCCACCGGCCAGGTCGTGCAACTGATCGAGAAGGGCACGGGCATCAAGACCGTGACCCTCGTCAATCCGGACCAGGAGATCCGGATCGAGCAGACCGATGGCACCAAGGTCCGGGCCTACTGGGTGGACGGCCAGGCCAACAGCCTGAACACCTCGCTGCAGACGCTCTACAACCAGGGCAAGGTCCAGAAGTACGACGTGGAGAACCCGAAGCCGAGCTTCATCGGCCAGGTGTTCTCGACGCTGATCCCGTTCCTGCTGATCGCGGTCGTGTTCATCTTCTTGATGAACTCGATGCAGGGCGGCGGATCGCGGGTGATGAGTTTCGCCAAGTCGAAGGCCAAGTTGATCACCAAGGACACCCCGAAGACCACCTTCGCGGACGTGGCCGGCTGTGACGAGGCGATCGAGGAACTCGGCGAGATCAAGGAGTTCCTGCAGGAACCCGGGAAGTTCCAGGCCGTCGGCGCCAAGATCCCCAAGGGCGTGCTGCTGTACGGCCAGCCCGGTACCGGCAAGACGCTGCTGGCCCGGGCGGTCGCCGGTGAGGCCGGGGTGCCGTTCTACTCGATCTCCGGTTCGGACTTCGTCGAGATGTTCGTCGGCGTCGGTGCCTCCCGGGTCCGGGACCTGTTCGAGACGGCCAAGACCAACGCGCCGGCGATCGTCTTCATCGACGAGATCGACGCCGTCGGCAGGCACCGTGGCGCGGGCCTCGGCGGCGGGCACGACGAGCGCGAGCAGACCCTGAACCAGTTGCTGGTCGAGATGGACGGCTTCGACGTCCGTGGCGGTGTGATCCTGATCGCAGCCACCAACCGGCCGGACGTGCTGGACCCGGCGCTGCTGCGCCCGGGCCGGTTCGACCGGCAGATCGCGGTCGACGCGCCGGACCTGCTGGGACGCGAGCAGATCCTCAAGGTGCACTCGCGCGGCAAGCCGATGTCGGAGAACGCCGACCTGCGCGCCGTCGCGCGGCGTACGCCGGGCTTCACCGGTGCCGACCTGGCCAACGTGCTGAACGAGGCGGCGCTGCTGACCGCCCGGCTGAACAAGCAGCAGATCGACAAGAACGCGCTCGACGAGGCGATCGACCGGGTCATCGCCGGTCCGCAGCGCCGGACCCGGCTGATGAGCGACAAGGAGAAGGTGCTCACCGCGTACCACGAGGGCGGCCACGCGCTGGTCGCCGCGGCGCTGCCGCACTCGGACCCGGTGCACAAGGTGACGATCCTGCCGCGCGGCCGGGCCCTGGGCTACACGATGGTGCTGCCGGACGAGGACAAGTACTCGACCACCAGGTCGGAGATGCTGGACAAGCTGGCCTACATGCTCGGTGGCCGTGCCGCCGAGGAGATGGTCTTCCACGACCCGACCACCGGGGCGAGCAACGACATCGAGAAGGCCACCGCGCTGGCCCGCGCGATGGTCACCCAGTACGGCATGACCGAGCGGCTGGGCGCGATCAAGTTCGGCCAGGACTCCGGCGAGCCCTTCCTGGGCAGGGATCTGGGCAGCCAGCGCAACTACTCCGAGGAGATCGCCGCGGCAGTCGACGAGGAGGTCGGCAAGCTGATCCTGAACGCGCACCAGGAGGCCTTCGACATCCTGGTCGAGAACCGCGCGGTGCTGGACGCCCTGGTCGAGGAGTTGCTCGAGAAGGAGACCCTGGACAAGGCCCAGGTGGCGCGGGTGTTCGAGCCGATCCACAAGAAGGACCCGCGGCCGGCCTGGACCGGTTCGCCGACGCGGGCGCCATCGGAGCAGCCGCCGGTGATGCCGGTGCCCAACCGGGGCCAGCAGAACGGCTCGCTGTCCGACGTCATCCCCGGGGGCACCATCGGCCCGGACGAAGCCGCGCACGGTCCGTCGTACGGCAGTGGCCCGACCCCTCCCTCAGAGTGATCGGGTGACCTCGCCGAAGTTCGATTACGACCGGGCAGAGCGGGCTGTTCGCGAACTGCTGATCGCGATCGGCGAAGATCCGGACCGGGAGGGCCTGAAGGACACCCCGGCCCGGGTGGCCCGGTCGTACGCCGAGATCACGGCGGGGCTGGGCCAGACCGCGAAGGACGTGCTGCGCACCACCTTCGACCTGGGCCACGACGAGATGGTGCTGGTGAAGGACATCGAGGTCTGGTCGATCTGCGAGCACCACCTGGTCCCGTTCACCGGCGTCGCGCATGTCGGCTACATCCCGAGTGCGGAAGGTCGGATCACCGGGCTGTCCAAACTGGCCCGGCTTGTTGACGTGTACGCGAAACGCCCGCAGGTGCAGGAGCGGTTGACCACCCAGGTGGCGGACTCCCTGATGGAGCTGCTGGAGCCGCGAGGGGTGATAGTAGTAATCGAGTGCGAGCACCTCTGCATGACGATGCGCGGCGTCCGCAAGCCGGGCGCCAAGACGATCACGTCGGCGGTCCGCGGCCAGCTCCGCAACCCGGTCACCCGGGCTGAGGCGATGAGCCTGATCGTCGGCTGATCCCTGGACAAGGGGGCGCCCAGGTGAGGAGGAAGGTATGGCAGGGCGTTTTCGGGTCGGCGCCGTACTGACCGCGATCGTCGTACTGACGGCTGGCGGGCTGGTGGCGGCGAACGGCGCGCAGGCGGATCCGGACCCGGTCCGCTTCACGGCCGCGCAACTGGATTCGGTGCAGTCCGCTCTCGATCAGCTGGCGACCACCTCCGGCGCCGGTCAGGTTCGATCCTGGTACGTCGACCCGCTGAGCGGGACCGAGGTCGTGACTGTCGATCCCCGTGCCGGTGACAAGGCCACCCAGCGCTTCCTGCGGCAGGCCCGGGCCAACGGCTCGAAGGTCACCATCCGGCAAGCCCGGGGCAAGCTGGCCACCACGGCCGACCTGCTCGGCGGATACCAGGTGGACAAGAGCACCGGCAACCAGTGCTCGGTCGGCTTCAATGCCCAGAGCACCGACGGTAGTCCGGTCTTCCTCACTGCCGGTCATTGCACCGCCGGTCGGCCATCCTTCTCCCGCGACGGCACGCTGATCGGTACCACCCGTTCGTCGAGCTTCCCGGGGAACGACTTCGGCACGGTGAACGTCGTCGCCGGCTGGGTCCAGCGCGGCGCGGTCGAGCGCTGGAACGGCGCCGACGTCGCGGTCCTCGGCAGCGCGATCGCAACGGTCGGGTCGAAGCTGTGCAAGTCCGGCCGGAGCACCAATTGGACCTGCGGCGAGGTCGTCGCCAAGAACGTCACGGTGAACTACGGCGATGGCAAGGTTGTGAAGGGTCTGGTCCAGCACACCGCGTGCGTCGAGGGCGGCGACTCCGGGGGCCCCAACATGACCGGCAACTACGCCCAGGGAATCACCAGCGGAGCAGCCCTGATCAGCGGGCTCTGCATGCAGAAGTACGGCCAGACGAACGAGTCGTACTCGCAACCGATCGGTGCGGCGCTGTCCGCCAGCGGCGTCTCATTGGTGCTGGGTTAGCGGCCGGCGGCGGGAGCCGGCGATCGATGGGGGGCAGTACCACTACGGTGGTCGGGTGCGAACTGCCCCACCGACTCACGTTCAGGGTCTTCCGACGCCCGCCAGATGCCTGGTGATGGGCGTCGTCAACGTGACTCCGGACTCCTTCTCCGACGGCGGCGAGTGGTTCGAGCCGTCGGCGGCGATCAAACACGGCCGGGAATTGCTGGCTGAGGGCGCTGACCTGCTGGACGTCGGTGGCGAGTCCACCCGGCCCGGGGCTGTCCGGCCTGCGCCGGCCGAAGAACTGCGCCGGGTGATCCCGGTGATCGAGGCACTCGCGGCCGACAGTGCGTTGATCTCGATCGACACGATGCGCGCCGACGTGGCCGCGCTGGCGCTGGATGCCGGCGCCGTGATGGTGAACGACGTGTCCGGCGGGCTGGCCGATCCGGACATGCTCGGCCTGGTCGCGGAACGTCGTACCCCTTATATCTGTATGCATTGGCGCGGGCACTCTGCCGACATGCAGGGCCGGGCGCGGTACGACGACGTGGTGGCGGACGTGATCGCCGAACTCAGGCTGCGGGTGGACGCGATGCGGGCCGCCGGGATCGACCTGGCACGAGTGGCGCTGGACCCGGGCCTGGGGTTCGCGAAGAACGCCGACCACAACTGGGAGATCCTGCGCCGGCTGCCCGAGTTCGCCGTACTGGGGTTGCCGTTACTGATCGGCGCGTCCCGCAAGGCGTTCCTCGGTAGGCTGCTAGCCGACGAGGTGACCGGCGAGCCGCGACCGGCAGTACGACGAGACGAGGCCAGCGCGGCCGTTTCCGCACTGGCTGCCGCGGCCGGCGCCTGGTGCGTCCGGGCCCACGCGGTGGCACCCAGTGCGGACGCGGTCCGGGTGGCGAGCAGGTGGGGAGCTGAATGACCGAGGAGCCGGGCGGTACGCGGCGTGGCCAGGCGGCCACGCCGGAGTCCGTCGTGCTGAACGCCAACACCGCGTTCTACAACGCGTTCGAGGCGGGTGACCTGGATCTGATGGCTGCAGTCTGGCTGCCGGATCCGGATCCGGTCTGCATCCACCCGGGCAATGCGGCGATCTTTGGGTACAACGAGATGATGCGGGCCTGGGCGATGATCTTCGCCAACACGCCTTACATCCAGTTCTTCCTGACCGACGTTCAGGTGAGAGTCGACGACGACGTGGCCTACGTCACGTGTACGGAGAACGTCCTGTCCGCGGGCGAAGGGGCCCCGGAAGAGGGGTTCGCGGGTGGCAAGGCGTTGGCCACGAACGTCTTCAGGCGATCTTCTACGGGGTGGAGGTTGTGGATCCACCATGCCTCCCCGGTACTGTCGTCTGGGGGCCGACAGGAGGAGGCAGAATGAGCGGTCACGCGATGCCTCCTGACCTCATCGAGATCCGCGGCATCCGTGGGTTCGGCCGGCACGGGGTATTCGACCACGAACGGGCCGATGGCCAGGAGTTCACGGTCGATGTCCGGCTCGAACTGGATACCCGGCCCGCAGCGGCTTCCGACCAGTTAGCGGACACCGTCGACTACGGCAAGCTCGCGGAGCAGGTCCACGCGGCCATCGAGAACGATCCTGTCGACCTGCTTGAAACACTGGCCCAACGAATCGCGGATCTGTGCCTCGCCGACCGGCGGGTCAGCGGAGCCGCGGTGACGATCCACAAGCCGTCGGCGCCGATCAGCGTGCCGTTCGACGATGTTGTCCTGACCGTGCAGCGCAAACCCGGAGAATCCCCGTGACTGAGACCCCTAGTCCCCACGTCATCGATGCGGACACCCTCAGCGGTGGCCTCAAGCCGATCCGTCAGGTCATCCTGTCGCTCGGCAGCAACCTCGGCGATCGTGAGGCCAACCTGCAGGGCGCCGTCGACGCACTGCGGGACACCCCTGACGTCGTGGTCGTCCAGGTATCGCCGATCTACGAGACCGTGCCGATCGGCGGGCCCGACGAGTCCGGCCCGTTCCTGAACATCGTGCTGCTGGCCGACACCACCCTGTCGGTCGACACACTGCTGGACCGGGCGCACGCCGTCGAGCAGGCCTTCGGTCGGGAGCGCAGCGTGCCCGGCGCGCCGCGGACGCTGGACGTGGACCTGATCACCTACGGCAACAAGTCGATCGAGACCGAGGAACTGACCGTGCCGCACCCGCGGGCGCACGAGCGCGCCTTCGTGCTGGCGCCGTGGTTCGACATCGAGCCGGACGCCGTCCTGCCCGGCGTCGGCCGAGTGGCTGACCTGCTCGCAGAGGTGGGCACGAGCGGGGTGAAGCGGCTCGACGACCTCACCATCGAGCTCCAGTAGTGGCGTCTGGCGGGACGCCCCCGGATCGTGCCCCGGGAGCAGGCAAGGAGCCGCCACGCCCGGGTTCGGTCCGGCCGACGTCCCGCCGGCTGCTGATCGCGATCGCCGTGCTCGGCGCCGCGATCGGCTGGACGCTGGTGAGAGCGGTCGAGGCCGGCGGCGGGGTGGCGCCGACAGTGTCCTGGCTGACGCCGGTCGCCTGGGGCTTCCTGGCGGCACTGTTGTTCGTGGCAGCGCGCAACACCTATCAGCGGATCCAGGTCCGGCGGGAACGCGTCGAGGCCTCGCGCGCGGTTTTCCTGCTGTTGCTCGGCAAAGCCAGCGCTTTCGTCGGCGCGTTGTGCGCAGGTGTTTACGCAGGGTTCGCGTTATCCTTCGTTGACGCGATGGGTTTCTCGGGTCCCCGGAACCGCGTGATCACAGCCGGCGCAGCGGCGGTGATCTCAGTGCTGGTCGTTGTGGCCGGATTGCTCCTCGAGAAGGCGTGTCGCATCCCCGAAGACCCCGACGACACCCCCTAACATGTCCGTTCATGGGGTCAAGGGGTAGCCGCCGTCGAACCAGGGCCACAATTCTTGCCGTTGTCAACGGATTGCTGGTCGTCACCTGCGTGGCCGTGAGTGTCGCGCTCTTCTCTCAGAATCATTGGATCCTGAGAGCCGCCGCCGTGGCCGCGGCGCTTGTCGCGGTCGGCGCCTCGATACTGACAAGACACCAGCTCCTGGTCGAACGGGTGGCCCACAGCGACGACCGCGTCCAGGTGGCCCAGGACTACTCCCGCCTGACGAACGCGCGCGTGGTCGAGAACGCAGAGTTCGTCGACCTGATGCACCGCCGCCTGGACCGCATCGACGAACGCCTCGACAAGATCGACGAGGAAGTCGCCACGGTGGTCGCCGCCGGCGACAAGCACTCCACCGCCGACGCCCCCACAGTCATAGACCTAAAACTCCGCGGTCTAGCC